>CAKZPJ010000265.1 GCA_937138955.1 uncultured Flammeovirgaceae bacterium
CACAAATGACAATTCCACTAAAATCTATTATTGGGCTTATCGCTATTTTAGGTACACTAATAGCTTGTACCTCGCAAGAAGCGTACAATATTCCGGAAGTGCCCACCTTTGATGAGGAGTACTATACTTATGCGTTGGCTTCGGTAGACGAAATTATTCAAGATGAACCAGAAAATGCCGACGCTCACTATCATCGGGCCGAATTACTGCTTCAGCAAAGCAAAGCCAATAATGCGCTGGCTAGTATCCGAAAAGCTCTAGAAATTAGCGATGATGAGCCGACATATCATCTTGTGAGTGCTCAAGCCTTATTATTAAAAGGGCAAAATCGTGAAGCAGTACGAGCCGCTAAATTAGCGCGTAGTAAAGGAGGCGAATTAATTGACATCTATGATATTTTAGCGGAAGCTAGTATTAACAGTAACTACTTCGAGGATGCTTTGCATTACAGTGATAGTGCTCTAATGTACGCACCTAAAAATCCCCAAAACTATTTTCGGAAAGGAAAAGCATTGGTCATGCTGGGTGATACGCTAGCTGCGGAGCAAAATCTACTTAAAAGTCTGAAACTTGGTGCTGATGCCGTAGCAGTATACGGAGTACTAGTGGATTTTTATATGAATACCAACGATTACGAGCGGGCTAAATCGTATATGGAAAAGATTCTTCAACAACCTAAAAATGCTACAGATAGCCGCCTACTGTTGCAACAGGCACGAATTCTACGAAAAACTGGTTATGAAGATAGTGCCCGGATAGTTTTGTATCAGGTTAAAGCTCAGACTCGTACTCCAGTGGTACTGCGAGAATTGCAAAACCTGCATTACCAAGACCGTCGTTACGACTCCGCCGCCCATTATTCTCGTCAACTACTGGATATTCAAGATGATGATAAACAAGCTATGCTAACGCTGGCTCGGGTTCAGAATAAGCGGTATAACTATTCGCGAGCCATTGAACAGTATGAAGCCATTCTCGAACTAGATTCTATGCAGCAGTACAGTACCCATCAAATAGCCCAGCAAGAGCTTGACGATCTACGGGGAAAAGTTGCATATTTGTATCGCAAAAAACAGGAAGAAGAATTTCAGCGAATGAAGCAGGGAGTACCCAGCATGAAGTCTATCACTCCTGAAGAACCTAACCCATAACAATGGCCGAAGAAATAAAAATAACCTTACCCGACGGAAGCGAACGATCGTATTCTAGGGGAACAACTGGATTAGAAGTTGCCCAGAGCATCAGCGAAGGGTTAGCCCGAAATGTATTAGCGGCCAAAGTAGATGGCGAAGTGTGGGATGCCACCCGTTCTATTGAGCAAGATTCTGATTTACAACTACTGACCTGGAATGATCTGGAGGGAAAATCAGCTTTCTGGCATTCGTCGGCTCACTTGCTGGCCGAAGCCCTGGAAGAGCTTTATCCGGGAATTAAATTTGGTATTGGTCCACCCATTGCCAACGGTTTTTACTACGATGTAGATTTGGGTGAACAGTCCTTGGGAGAGGATGATTTACCTAAGATTGAAGCTAAGATGCAAGAGCTGGCTCGTCAGAAAAATGCGTACGAGCGTAAAGCGGTCAGCAAGGCTGATGCTGTAGATTATTTTACCAAAAAAGACGACGAGTATAAGCTGGAGCTAATTGAGGGTTTAGAAGACGGTCAGATTACTTTTTATCAGCAAGGACATTTTGTGGATTTGTGTCGCGGACCACATATTCCCAATACCGGGTTTATCAAAGCAATTAAGCTGATGAGCGTAGCCGGTGCCTATTGGCGAGGCGACGAAAAAAATAAGCAGCTTACCCGAATCTACGGCATTACTTTTCCTAAACAGAAAGAGCTAAAAGAGTACTTAGAGCTACTAGAAGAAGCGAAGAAGCGCGACCATCGCAAACTAGGTAGAGAGTTAGACTTGTTCATTTTCTCAGAAAAAGTAGGGCAGGGGCTACCCCTCTGGTTACCCAAAGGAGTAGTGATGCGGGAGCGATTAGAAAGCTTCCTGAAGAAAGCCCAACAAAAAGCGGGTTACCAGCCAGTAATTTCCCCGCACATTGGGCATAAAGATTTGTACGTTACTTCCGGACACTACGAGAAATACGGTAAGGATTCTTTTCAGCCGATCAGCACTCCCCACGAGGGCGAAGAGTTTATGTTGAAGCCAATGAACTGTCCGCACCACTGCGAGATTTATCAGAGCCGACCGCATTCCTACAAAGAATTACCGATACGCTACGCGGAATTTGGTACGGTATACCGTTATGAGCAAAGCGGCGAGTTACACGGCCTGACTCGCGTGCGGGGCTTTACGCAGGATGATGCCCATATTTTCTGTCGCCCCGATCAGGTAAAGGATGAATTTAAGAAAGTAATTGACCTAGTGCTCTATGTCTTCAATACATTAGGCTTCGAGGATTTTACCACTCAGATTTCTTTGCGCGATCAGGAAGATCACTCTAAATACATTGGCAGCGATGAGAACTGGGAGATTGCCGAACAGGCTATTGTTGAGGCGTCCGATGGTAAAGGCTTGAAAACGGTTACTGAGTACGGCGAAGCGGCCTTCTACGGTCCTAAGCTAGATTTCATGGTAAACGATGCGCTGGGGCGACAGTGGCAGCTAGGAACCATTCAGGTAGACTATACTCTGCCCGAACGCTTTGATCTGACGTATATCGGTGCCGACAACCAAAAGCATCGTCCGGTGATGATCCATCGCGCTCCGTTTGGCTCGTTGGAACGTTTCGTAGCCATTTTGCTGGAGCACACCGGTGGTAATTTACCCCTGTGGTTAGCACCCGAGCAATTTGCTATTCTTCCTATTTCTGAAAAGTACAGCGACTACGCCGATAAGGTGATGGAAACCTTAGAGGAACAAGACATTCGTGGTATGATAGATCATCGGGATGAGAAAATTGGTCGGAAGATTCGGGATGCGGAAGTAACCAAGATTCCGTTTATGCTGATTGTAGGGGAAAAAGAAGCTGAAAGCCAATCGGTTTCAGTACGCCGTCACGGTCAGGGTGATGTAGGGACGTACAGCTTACCGGATTTTATCAAATATTTTTCGGAGCAATTGTAGATAGTTGTTTACGCTGGTTGGTAGAAATCCAACGTTCGTGATGAATGTAGCTACGCTTATCAACTTTGCTCTGGAACTGTCGAATATTGTTACTCGCTGTTAGGTGCATTCACTGAACTTTTTAAATTTGGGGATAGTCATTTCATCTATCACGACTATCTGCTGATGATAAAATCCCAGTGTTATGTATCATAACAGTTCTATCAGTCTGTACTCTTACAAAAGCTGCTGATAGTAGCTTTCTAGTCGTTAACAACCCGACTCACGGTTACTTCTACAGATGGTAGCGAGAGCCGAACTATAACCGTAAGCGGGGCTTAGACAGAAGCTTTTAGTGCTCAGATAGAGGTACGTTGGAGTTTAAGTAAGACTGAAATTGGTTGGGGGCGAGTAGAGTAGTGGTAAAAACTTAAGTTGGTAAAAGGAAAGATGGGCTGCTTCCAATAGGGGGTGACCTTCTTTTTATTGAAAAAACTACCAATACGGCTTCTTTCACATCGGGTAAAAAGCACTAGGCTAAAACTACTCAGACTTTTTCCCGTTAACTACTGTATAAATAATAGGTAAATATTGGATAGAATGATTAATTACCGATATTTGCAGGTTCAAAATATCCACTAAACAAGGAGGTAACTATTAGCAAATTTAAAAGACGAAGAGGTCCCATTAAAAGGGAAGAACCTTATAAGGTTAATCAGCGTATTCGTGCTCCCTACGTGCGGGTAGTCGGAGAAAATGCTGACAATGAGATTCACGATGTTAAAGAAGCACTGCAACTAGCGCAAAATCAAGGATTAGATTTGGTGGAAATTTCCCCGTCGGCTGACCCTCCGGTTTGTAAAATTATTGATTACTCTAAGTTTAAGTACGAGCAGAAGAAGAAACAGAAAGAAATTAAGGCGAAGTCGCAGAAGACAGTAGTGAAAGAGATTCGCTTTGGTCCTAATACTGACGATCATGACTTCAACTTTAAACTAAAGCACGCACAAGGGTTCTTACAAGATGGAGCTAAAGTAAAGGCTTACGTACACTTTGTAGGAAGGTCTATTGTGTTTAAAGAACGGGGCGAGATGTTGCTATTACGTTTTGCTCAGGCATTAGAAGAAGAGGCGAAAGTAGAGGAGATGCCTAAGCTAATGGGAAAACGAATGTTTCTAATGTTAGCACCCAAACCAGCGAAAAAGAGTTAAAATATATCCCATAAATTTTTGGGAATCCTGTCAGTAATGGAACTATTGTTCCTTCTGGCAGGATTTCTTATGTCTAACTTAATTAAATAAATGTAACGATGCCGAAAGCGAAGACAAAGTCAGGTGCGAAAAAACGCTTTAAACTGACCGGGACGGGCAAGATCAAACGTAAGCATGCCTTCAAAAGCCACATCCTTACTAAAAAGGAAACTAAGCAGAAGCGTAACCTTACGAAAATGACTTTAGTACACCCTGCCGATAAGGATCGAGTAAAGAAAATGCTTAATATCTAAAGGTGAAGGGTATAAGGTAAAAGGTAGAGGGTCAGCGATATACACACCCCCCTAACCAATCACCTTCAACCCTAAGCCGTCTTTGGTTTAAAGATTTCACCCGAGGTTTGGTTATAAGAGCGATGAGCCACTAGCCGTGCGCCGCTAGCCGCGTGCCACCAAACATCAAAAAACAAAAACAAACATGCCAAGATCAGTTAACAATGTGGCGTCAAGAGCACGCCGAAAAAGAGTTCTCAAGCAAGCTAAAGGCTACTGGGGGCGAAGAAGCAACGTATGGACGGTTGCTAAAAATGCGGTTGAAAAAGGGATGGTCTATTCCTACCGCGACCGCCGACAAAAGAAGCGCGAAATTCGTAGATTATGGATTCAGCGGATCAATGCCGGAACCCGAGAGCACGGAATATCTTATTCTCAATTCATGGGAGCTATCAAAAATACCGGCATCGATTTGAACCGTAAGGTGCTGGCCGATCTAGCTATGAATCACCCTTCGGCATTCAAGGCCATCGTAGAAAAAGTTAAGTAGGCATTATCTATTTTAATAGATTAATGAAAAAGCCCTCCAAGCGGAGGGCTTTTTTTGTGTGTGTTGATATGAACTTATGTACAGCGACTCCAATCTTCGTCTCGTATTAGGAAAAAATTTTCTGTAAGTTCTGATAGTGCTCTGCTCTCTCTAAGTAGTTTGTCAGGATTTGTGGGCCCCGTCATATCGCTTGCCTCGGTTATCGTGGGTTAATCAAACGGTGGCTGTGCCATTAGCTTGTAAGTAGTGATAGTAAATCATACATTCGTTTTCTTAGAGAGCATAGCAGAATATTCTAATAGTCAATACTCACAATTAGCTGCTTTTCGCTAAGTTATTTTATGGAAAGGCCGTGTATGACTATGCCAAAATGCCCTCTAAAAGATTAAACAACATCCTACCGAACTTGAAAAAGAACATAATAGTAGCAGCCTGCTGTCTGGGTATCGTACTTACTACCCAGGCCCAGCAACAATTTATTGGCGTTCAGGAACTCGATATTTCCTTAGGTCAGCAAACGTACGCTGCGGCGGCCAAAAATGAATCAGTTACTGGCGAGCCTCTAAGCATCGCGGGAGAGAAGTTTGAGACAGGTATCGGAGTACATGCTACATCGCAGATCAAAATCAAAATGAATAATGGATATCGATTTTCAGCAAAAATAGGAGTAAACGATTCGGATATTGATTATACCGCTGAGACGGTCAAAACGATTCCTCTAACCGACGGAAAACGGATATTTTACCACGTGACCCCTACCTTCAAGCAGTTTATTGGGGTTGAGGGCGAACCAGGCACGGTGAATCCGGGCAGTGTTGTTTTCAAGATCAAGCACAACGGAAAAGAAGTATATAATAGCGGGATAATGCGACAGGGTGGCCAAGCCCAATCCGTTGAATTGGAAGTAAATCGAGGTACGCTAGAACTGATCATTGAAGATGCTGGTGACGGCTCAAGCGGTGATCATGCTGTGTGGGCTACCCCTCAGATTGAGTATACCGAAATTGCCCCGGCCATTGCTGAGTTGGAGTACGTGGGAGAGCCACTGGCACTATCATCAGAAACCAGCGCAACCCTACAATCAGCCATCGCTGAGCTTCCCGAAATTACATTTCCTTTGGCTCGTCCTGATTACGACTGGCTAATTGACAATAGCAAGGCTAAAGCTGAGGTATACAGGACGGAGAGCGGGAGGG
>CAKZPJ010000266.1 GCA_937138955.1 uncultured Flammeovirgaceae bacterium
GTGAATGTGTACGTTATGCCGAGGATGGAAAACTATTTACGAACCAATGGTCCCGGGAGTCAATTGTTGGCATTGAATAACATAGCCCTACCGGGCTTGAAGTCCGACTCAGCGGTACAATTGACTGAATCTATCAAGGTGGTACCCTTCCTGGTGCCTCACCGGGGCGAGTTTACCGAAACGGTGGGCTACCGCGTAGAAGGAGCTCATCGGAAAGCGCTATTCATCCCCGATATTGACAAGTGGCACCTTTGGGAACGCGATATAAAAACCGAGCTTAGTAAGGTTGATATTGCCTTTCTGGATGCTACCTTCTATCAAAACGGCGAAATCGGTAACCGCGATATGTCCGAGATACCCCACCCATTTGTAGAAGAAAGTATGAAGCTGTTTGACGAACTACCGGAACCGGAAAAAAGCAAAGTACACTTCATCCATTTCAACCATACCAATCCGCTTTTACAAGAAAATAATGAAGCCAGAAAAGAAGTTTTAGCCCGAGGTTATAATATAGCTGAAGAAGGCTTTAAGTTTGCGTTGTAAACTCCTTACCAGCCATGAAACTTCTTTCCTTAATTTTTGCTCTAGCCAACCTTTCTTTTTTATCTGCTTTCGCTCAAGATTCGGTCTATTGCGTAGATCTACATCAACCTGATTTTGAGCAGTATACGCTGTTGAATCAGGGTATTGAAGGTAAGAAGCTCATTATGCTGGGGGAGATGCACTACATGGCAGCTAATTCTACTATTCAGACTGGATTGTGGATATATTTAAACCAGCGGTTCGGCGTTCGGCACTTGCTGATTGAATTTGGGCAAGCGGAAGCCTACCTTTATAATCAGTATCTGCAAACGGGGGATGAGTGGTATATCAACCATACCTTTCAGGGATTTAGTGGCTACGTAGAATTTATTTCTGCCTGGAGAAAACTGTACGAGTATAATTTAGGACTGGATAGCAGCAAGAAACTAGTCGTTAATGGTCTTGACCTTGAAAGAGACCCCGGACTTTCGGCTACTATGTATAAGCTTTTATCTCCCTATCAGGCTGATCCAGAGATTAACAATTTGCGCGATTCTATCAAGGCCCGTTTGGATACCATCGGTGTGGAACGGGATACTAAGGAATACATCTACCATCTTAGAAGCAGAGTATCTACCCTTCCTTTACCAGATGATGAAAACAAACAGATAATTAACGATATTCTTAACAATCAATCTTTTGTCTCTAGTATGGAAAAGCGAGACAGTTTGATGGCGGAGTCCTTTTTAGCTCTAGATACTGCCGATGAAGTTTATTTTGGGCAGTTTGGATTCGCTCATGCAATGCTTAGCAGCAGAAACGGATTAGCTGCTATTTTGAATAACTCAGAAGAATATCGTAATCAGGTATTGGTTATGAACATGTACTACGTAAACTCAGATAATAGCCATCCTTTTGAGGGATTAAGCGATTGCCCGGTTTTTCTTTACCGAATTGATCCTGATAATGAAGAGTGGGGAGGTTTTGCTAAAAGGGGGCAATGGGCTTGGGTGCTTAAAGATCAGAGTCGTTATACTCAGCAAGAATGAAAATATTATTGCCAAGCCTGATCGGGAAACTACAATTAGCTTATTCAATACGTCTTCTTCAGAAACCCGCTCTGCCCGATTAATGTCTTTCATTAGTATTGATAAGCCTAAATCCTCGATTTCTTCTTCGGATAAAACCTTTGATTGAATTATTAAGGCAAGCAGGCTTTGAGTTGATCCGCCAGAAACTGATTGCCCGTTTCGTTCATGTGTACGCCATCCCCGGTCAGTATTCCATCGTACTGCTTGGATGGATTATTTTCTCGGAGGTACTCGCTGATATTCGTTCGTAGATCGCACAGCGGAGTATTCGTTTCATTGGCTACCTGCCGTACCACTTCAGCGTACTCCAGCAGTCGCTGATTGGTTTCATCCGGGCTATCAGGGTCTTCACCAATTACGGTGGGGGTGGCTAAAATCACTTCGCTACCCGCCGCAGTAATGGTTTGAATTAAGTCTTTCAACCCGGCTTCGTATACTGGCTTTTCCGTTCCGGTGGTGCCTTCAAACTTATAGAAGTGCCACACATCGTTGATGCCAATGTAGATTATTACGGCATCGGGGTTATAGCTTAGTACATCTTCTTGAACCCGCCCTTGTAGATCAGGCACCTTATTACCGCTAATTCCGGCTCCAATGAGTTCGTAGCGAGTGGTATCCACCTGTTGACGCATCAAATCAATGTAGCCACCAGGTTCGTTGCCCGCCTGCGTAATAGAATCACCGAAAAATACGATTCGTTTTTTTTCCGGTTGGCAAGCAAAGACACCGACTAATAAAACGAATAATGCAAACGAGAACAGCGGCGAAATGGACATAGTAGGGTTAGGTTAGTTAGTAGGAAGATGATAAACTTCGTAAGTTCGTTCTAAGTAAGTGAAAAGATCGTATTTTCCTAAAAGTATGGAAACAGAAGCCAGCAATTTACCCCAAAAGATTAAGCAGTGGCAGTCAGTAGCCAAAACTGCTCGAGATATACTCAGTTTTGAGCAGACTTGGAAGGCGTACCAGGATATCTACCAGAACGAACCATTGAAGGTAGCATGGCAACCGGATGAATCTACCGTTCAAAATGCTAACCTCTCTGAGCTGATGGCGCAGCTTGACATAGAATCCTACGCCGAACTGTACCAATGGACGATACAAAACCGGGCTGAATTTTGGGAGGTAGCTGTTAAACAGTTAGGTATTAAACTTCGTGAACCTTATCGGGATATACTAGATAATAGTCAGGGGAATGAGCAGGTGAATTGGCTCGCGGGAGCAAGGCTCAATATTGTAGAAAGCTGCTTTCAAGCTCCGGTTGATAAACCTGCACTAACAATAGCCGATGAGTCTGGTCAGGCAGAAACGCTATCTTACGGGCAGTTAGAGAAACTAGTGAATAGTGTAGTCTCCGGTTTAAGAAATATGGGGTTAAAACCCAGCGATGCGGTGGCTTTGTATATGCCATTAGGAAAAGAAGCGGTAGTCGCTTACTTAGGAATTGTGAAAGCTGGAATGGCAGCCGTGCTGATCGCCGATAGCTTTTCGGCTCAGGAGTTGAGTAGTCGATTAAAAATTGCTAAGGCAAAGGCCATCATCACCGTAGATGCATACGCTTACAACCAAAAAATGCTCAACGTTTACGCGCGAGTAAAAGAAGCCAATTCTTCACCAGCTATTGTCGTGCAGAGCCAGCCTGATACCCAATTAAGACTAGGTGATATTACTTGGGATGATTTTCTGGGTAAGCCTACTGCCGAAACCCACATTGGTCAGCCGGATGATACGATCAGTATACTATTTTCTTCGGGTACTACTTCAGAGCCTAAAGCCATTCCTTGGAATCATCTGACTCCGATCAAGTGTGTAATGGACGGATATTTCCATCAGGATATTCACTCGGATGATATAGTAACCTGGACGACGGGGATGGGCTGGATGATGGGCCCCTGGCTGATCTACGCTACGCTGATGAATAAGGCGACCATTGCGTTGTTTACCGGATCGGCGGCATCGGCCGCATTTGGAAAATTTGTGGAGGAAACGAAGATCAGTGTGTTAGGTACTATTCCCTCGCTGGTGAAAGTATGGCGAGCGAGTAAGATCATGGGAAATTATAAGTGGTTGGTACGAGTGTTTAGCTCTACTGGTGAACCATCTAATGCTGAAGACTATCTGTATTTGATGTGGCTAAATAACTTTAAAGCCCCGATTATTGAGTACTGTGGAGGAACTGAAATAGGCGGCGGATATCTGACTGGAACTGTGGTGCAACCCGCTATCCCGGCTACTTTCACCACTCCGGCTCTAGGATTAGAATTGTACTTTAGAAATCCCGAAACCGGACAGCTTGCCCCAACTCAAGCCGGGGAAGTATTTATTGTGCCTCCGGCTATTGGATTATCGCAAAAGTTGTTAAATCGTGACCATCACGAAGCCTATTATACGGGTAGTCCTACGCTGGAGGATGGTCGTCCGCTCCGCAAGCACGGTGATAATTACCAAATTTTGGGTGAACTCAACCGAACCGTATTTTATCGCAGTCAGGGGCGAGCGGATGACGTGATGAACCTGGGTGGCATTAAAGTGAGTGCAGTAGAGATAGAGAAAATACTCAACCAGCACGCAGCTATTATAGAATCGGCAGCAGTAGCTATTTCTCCGCCCGAAGGTGGGCCAGAGCAACTAGTCGTTTTTTATCTGGCTGATCAAACAGTAAAGAAAGAGCCTTTCAGGAAAGAGCTGCAAAAATTGCTTTCCCAGCAGTTAAATCCTTTGTTTCGGATTGCCGATGTAGTCCAGAAAGACAGTTTACCAAGAACCCCTTCTAACAAGCTGATGCGCCGGGCATTGCGCGATGTCAGCGGTTTATAGGTATAAATTCGGTTTTAGTGCTATTTAAACCATATTTTTCTATATTAGATTTAAGTAATCTAATTTTTTTACAATTTAACCATTTTTTATTATGCTTCGTTGGATTATCATTCTATTAGTCTTGGCTTTAATTGCTGCTCTACTGGGCTTTGGTGGTTTGGCCTCCGGTTTCGCTGAAATTGCCGAAATTCTGTTCTACATTTTCTTAGTCGTCTTAGCGGTGCTATTGGTCTTGCGGCTAATCGGACGAAGATAGAGAATAGGTAGATCATAGTTATTGAAAAGCACTTATTCGGGTCTGAATAAGTGCTTTTTCACTATATTTCAGCACAGAACATATGCGAAAATGAAAAGGTATGAATTTTGAAACTTTACAAGAAAGGGTAAGTTTGTTTGAAAAAGCTTGATTCTATCTTCCATCATTGCTACTGCCCAAGTTTGTGCTGAATTAGGAGTTCGCCGAGCGATTATTTCACCCGGCTCTCGTAATGCTCCGCTGACGATTGCTTTTGTCCGTCACCCGAATATTGAAACTTATACCGTAAGCGATGAGCGATCAGCGGCATTTATTGGGCTAGGCATGGCTCGGCAGACCCAGAACCCGGTAGCCTTGATTTGCACGTCCGGTAGTGCGGCGTACAATTATGCTCCGGCAGTGGCCGAAGCCTACTTTCAGCAAATTCCTCTGCTCATCCTCACGGCCGACCGACCGCCGGAGTGGATTGATCAGCTAGATGGACAAACTATTCGGCAACGGGATACCTACGGAAAACATGTGAAAGCTAGTTACGAACTACCCGTCGGTCAAACTGAAGCTGATCAGTGGCACGCTCAACGGCAGATTTCCGAAGCAGTAAATCAGACACGGAGCTATCCGCCGGGTCCGGTTCATATCAATGTCCCTATTCGCGACCCTTTTTATCCCGAAGAAAGCGAGGTGGTTTCTTTTGATAATCCAGTGAAAGTGATTCGGGTTAGTGAGGGAGAAATGCAGTTATCGGCAGATTTACAGCAGCAGTTGCAAACGGAGTGGCAACAGTACGAGCGTAAGCTAATCGTAGTTGGGCAGAGTAGTTTAGATTTAAATTTATGTCAGCAGTTGGAGGAATTTAGCCAGCAGCAGCATATTCCGTTGGTAGCGGATATAATTTCAAACGTTCATCCGACAGATTCGGCCATCAAGCATCCTGATATCTTTCTAGGAAAAAATGCACTGGAGTCACTTCAGCCTGATCTGCTAATTACTTTTGGGCTTTCGGTCATCTCTAAAAATTTGAAACTCTTTCTGCGAAAGTATCGTCCGCAGGCACACTGGCATTTTCGGCCAAGCGGTGTAGCGGCTGATACTTTCCAAGCCTTAACGAGGGTGATTCATACTTATCCTAACTCTTTATTCCAGTTAGCAAAAGACTGGATAGAAAAGTCTCAGAACACCTACTATCAAGCTTGGCAAGCGCAGGAAGAACAAGCAGTTCAGAAAGTCTCCGAATTTTTTATATCTCCCGAGGCAAGAGCCAGTGAGTATTACGCAGTATCAGTTGCATTGAAAGATTTGCCGCAGTTGAGTAGCCTTCATTTAGCCAACAGTATGGCGGTACGTTACGCTAACCTGATTGGTTTATCGAGCAGCTATTCAGAAGTAGAAGTAATTGCGAATCGGGGCACCAGCGGTATTGATGGTAGTAGTAGCACCGCCGTAGGAGCCGCTCTGAGTTCTCCTGATCGGTTACACATTTTAATTACCGGTGATCTAGCATTCTTTTACGATCGCAATGCTTTCTGGCATAATTATCCGCTTCCGAATCTTCGAGTTATTCTTTTGAATAATCACGGTGGTGGAATCTTTCGGATGATTAACGGACCCAGCCGTCAGCCCGAATTAGATGAGTATTTTGAGACCCGTCAATCGTTGGAAGCTGAAAATACTGCGCGAGATTTCGGAATGGAATACCAAAGGATAGACATAACTCAGCGTAGTGCTCAGAAAGAATTAGAAGAGATACTACCTGATTTTTTCGCTGAAAATAGCCGCCATGCCAAGCTGCTAGAAATTATTTCGGATAGTAAAACCAACACAAAAGTTTTTCGTCAATTTAAATCTAAGGATTAGATAATAGGTTTTAGGAATTGAAAAGTAGAGATATGGATAGAGATAATTGTTTGTGCATCCAAAACCTAACTCCTAATCCCAAATGCCGTTAAATAATCAGCAATCATGACCATGTCATTTGATAATATTCGGATAGGCAAAAAGTACTATCTCTACAACTACGGTGAAGAATCTCGCTTTGAGGTTTTGGAGAATCTAGGTGATGAAAACTACCGAATAAAAGATCTAATGTCGCTTGACATCTACGAGCTACGCGACTTGGTGAAGTACGGCACTTCGGACGATTTTGAGCTAGAAGAGATTAGAGAGAGTTCTTAACTGATGAACAAAACCAATCTTTGAGAAAGTCCATCAAACATATCACCCAACGTATTAGCCAGTTAGATGCTTGGCGCGATCATCAGGAAATTGTATATCTGCTGACTTGCCATGTGTTTCCTTGGGATATTGAACGGGCTTTAGAGTTTGCGCTGTTTCGTACCTACGCGGTTCCGTCTATCTCTAAGCTACTCGCCCAAACGGGGGAGTTAACGAAACGACCTCAAAAGCGCTACGACGATACTGAAATCATTATGTATACGCTGGCGGAGCACGGCTACGATAGTGAACTAGGACGAAAAGCTTTGCGCCGAATGAACCAGATGCACGGACGCTTTTCCATTACTAACGAGGAAATGTTGTACGTGCTAACCACGTTTATTTACGAACCCAATCGATGGCTGAAACGCTACGGCTGGCGTTTACCGACAAAAAAAGAAGAATTAGCCACTTTTTACTTTTATCGGGAAGTAGGTCGGCGCATGAACATCAAGGATATTCCCGATGACTATCATCAATTAGAGCAATACAATATTGATTACGAGCGTAAATATTTTCAGTATGCTCCTTCCAATCGAGCAGTAGGTGAGGCCACTTGCGATTTAGTTCTAAGCTTCTACCTACCTAAACGACTGTGGCCTCTCGGTCGCCCTTTTCTCTACGCTATGATGGATGACAATCTGCTCAATGCATTTGGCTTTCCCCATTCTTCCGCACTTATGCAAACAGTTACCACAGGTGGATTGAAACTACGCGCCAAACTTATGCGCTACCTACCCGAACGTAGCAAACCCGTTTTAGGTAGTGAGCGAAAACGACCTACTTATCCCAAAGGACACAAAATTGAAGAAATAGGGACGTTTGATCGCTAGCTAATCACTCCTGAACCAATTAGCTCTTCCCCACTGTACCACGCCACAAATTGCCCGGCAGCAATACTTTTCTGGGGGCGATCAAATACAATGTGGAGTCCTTCAGGAGTTTGATGCAGCGTAGCTTCTTCCAAAGGTTGGCGGTAGCGAATGCGGGCTTGATAGCGCGCTTCTTCCCCAACCTCAAGCTGTAAATCTTCCCGTAGCCAATGAATCTCCCCGTTGGTAACCAGTAAAGCCAATCGATACAATCCGGGGTGCTGATCACTTTGGCCGACGTACACCACATTCTCAATTGTGTCAGTAGCTAATACAAACAGCGGCTCGGGACTACCGCCTACATTGAGTCCTTTTCGCTGACCAATCGTAAAATAGTGAGCACCCTGGTGTTCGCCTACTACCTTTCCTAACGTAGGGTGATACGAGTAGGGAGCCGCTAATTCAGCTAGACTATCCGTATTAGTTTCGGCGTCCGAAGTAGTTACTAGTTGACGCTCGAAGACAGAAGCCTCTTTCGGTATTTCTATGATTCTACCCTTCTTCGGCAGTAGCTTTTGCTGTAAAAATTCTGGTAGTCGAACTTTTCCTATAAAGCACAGCCCCTGAGAATCTTTTTTCTCAGCAGTTACTAAGTCCAAATCACGGGCTATTTGGCGCACCTCTGATTTTTCCATGTTCCCAATGGGAAATAGGGCTTTACTTAACTGCTCCTGGTTCAGTTGGCACAAAAAGTAGCTTTGATCTTTATTTTGGTCTTTTCCCGCAAGCAAATGGTACATTTTGTTACCCGCCGAATCCGTGCTTTCAGATTTACGGCAGTAGTGTCCGGTAGCTACGAAATCAGCCCCCAGTCGCAGCGCAGTTTTAAGAAAAATATCGAATTTGATCTCCCGATTACACAGCACATCCGGGTTAGGTGTACGACCTTGCCCGTATTCACGAAACATATAATCCACAATTCGCTCCTTGTACTCCTTACTCAGGTCAATCGTCTGGAAGGGAATACCTAGCTTTTGGGCGACGATTAAAGCATCCTGACTGTCCTCCACCCAAGGGCACTCTCTACTGATGACCACACTGTCGTCGTGCCAGTTCTTCATAAACAGGCCAATCACCTCGCAGCCTTGTTCTACTAGTAAGTGCGCCGCTACGCTGGAGTCCACTCCACCGGACATACCGACTACCACTCTCTTTTTCATAATGCAAGATTTGCTAAATATACCGTGATTTACCAGAAATGGTTCAAGACAAAGTGCAATGAACAGTGAACAATTAGCAATGAATAGTGTATTAGCAACCAATGACTAAGTTTGCTGAAGCACGAGAGAAATACCGGCCTAATAGGGTCAAGCTGCTTTTCGTGACAGAAGCACCTCCGCCTAAAGAGCGAAATCGCTACTTTTATTTTGAAAATGTACGTAGGGGCGATAGCTTGTTTCTGGAAATGATGAAGGTGCTGTTTGCGGAAGAGGTTGCAGCTTTTGACACTGTAAGGCAGCTACGAGCCGAGAAACACTACTTTTTAGAACGTTTCCAAGAAGAAGGCTTTTTTCTGATTCACGGTCACGATTCTCCATTGCCGAATACTACGGCTATCGCTCGCTCTAACGTGTACCGTGAGAATGTCCCCGAACTTATACAGAAGATACTTGCAGTGGCGAACCCTAATGTGCCTATTGTTTTAGTTTCAGCGGTAATTTTTCGGGGCGTAGCCGAACCGCTAAAGAAAAGTGGGTTCCAGGTAATTCACCACGAAATGATTGAATTTCCTAACTCTGGTCAACAGCTCAACTTTCGTCGGAAACTAAAGCCATTATTGATGCAGAAGGGTTTTTTGCCGTCTGCCCTATAATCAATTCAGCTGAAAACTGACAGGTCTACTTCATTCAAAAATGAAGCAAGTCTATCAGTATCTTTAAAAGCGTCTACACTAACTTGTAATGTAGTAATATTGTATCGGTACTCTACAAAGAAATCATCTAGTGCGTACAAGCGAGTGATACAATCCCCAATAGTGGTGAGCGTTAAGAAATGGGCGTACTGGTGAATCGTATAAATTTGCTGTCTAACGGAATACTTCTTAAAATCCTGATGCGTCATAGTAAGCGAATGTTATAATAACAAATGAATACCATAAGTATGACTTTTTCTATTTCAAATTTAACGATAGCTTACTTGCGACAGATTTGCTTAAAAGTAGAGTCTCTCTAGTATCTTTGCCACAATGGATACCCTAACTCACACTTCAATATCTAGTCGACGAGCAGTGGGTTTGTCCGTCTGGCTGACCGAACCTATAGATAATAGTTCACTCATTCTGTTTCGGATAGCCTTTGGCCTTTTGATTGCTGCGGAGGGTTTTGGGGCTATTTTAACCGGCTGGGTTCGCCGAACATACGTTGAGCCTGCGTTTACCTTTAACTTTATTGGTCTAGATTTCCTGCAACTATTTGTGGGCGAAACAATGTACATAGTCTACGGACTTATGGGGATAGCAGGGGTTATAGTCATGCTAGGTTATCGCTACCGGATAGCAATACTAACGTATGCCGTACTGTGGTCAATTAGCTATCTTTTGCAGAAGACCAGTTACAATAACCACTATTACTTACTGATGCTGCTGTGCTGGGTTATGGCTTTGATGCCTGCCCATCGCTACTATTCGCTTGACACGCGGCAGAAAAGAGTAGCAAAGTTACTTACCTGCCCGCGTTGGTGTGCGGTGGTTTTTGTGGTGCAATTATTCATTGTATATACGTTCGCCTCGTTAGCTAAGCTATATCCTGATTGGTTGGCGGGTATTCCCATTGGCTTATGGTTTGCTGGTAAAGCTGATTTTTGGCTCATCGGTCCAATATTGCAAAAAGAATGGCTACAAACCATAGTAGCCTACGGTGGTATCGCCTTCGATGGTCTGATTATTCCGGCTTTGCTATGGCGTAAAACTCGACCTTGGGCGTTTGTAATAGGAGTGTTTTTTCACGGATTTAATTCAGCCGTTTTTCATATTGGTATTTTCCCTTATCTCGCTATTGCGCTTTGTGTGTTTTTCTTTCCCCCTGAACAGGTTCGTCGGTTATTTTTCCAGAAAAAACCACCACTTACTGCTGAAGCCGTTTCGTCTACCAACTACAAATTACCTACCTGGGCTTTAGCTCTGGGAATATTATACTTTGCTTGGCAGGTGTATTTACCGTTAAGGCACCATTTGTACGAAGGAAATGTGTTTTGGACGGAGGAAGGCCATCGCTTATCGTGGCGGATGATGCTGCGTACTAAGTCCGGTTCGGTTCGGTTTATGGTGGAAGATAAAGCAACTGGGGAAACCTGGTGGGAAGAACCACGTGATCATCTCACACCTAAACAAGCTCGCAAACTAGCCACTCATCCGGATATGATATGGCAATTCAGTCAGTATCTGGATAAAATATACCAAGAACGCGGACACGAGGACGTAGCGGTCTACGCGCACGGCGAGGTAAGTCTTAATGGTCGCGAACGGGCACCAATGGTGGATAGTTCGGTAGATTTAGCCAACGTATCTTGGCAACCTTTTCGCCATGCTTCTTGGATTTATCCCGATAGAGAACTATCGGAATAGTATTTAGAACGCTACTTGCGGGTTCATCTTCTGGTAACTAGAATCTCTCGTATCGGGACAAAAAACTACTTCATCATGGCTAGTAACAAATTAGCTTTATTAATTAAACGGTCTTTCTCTGAGTCTGATAATTCAGATGCTAAGGATAGTTCGCCCTCTTTATATGCTTTACGGTAACTTGAGGGAGTAAATGACTTTAGTTGCTTAAACTGCCTATTAAAATTTGCTACGTCGTTGTAACTGCTAGCGTAACAAACTTCTGAAACGCTCAGCGTACTTTACTCTCGCGCAGTGCGTACTGGCGTACCCTACCTTTATTTCCTTTAAGTACTCAAGAAAAGATCGTTTAGTTGCCTTCTTAAAAAAGCAGCAAAAAGCAGCCGGTAAAAGATGAACTAAATTAGCTACTTCCACTCCACTAAACTCGCTAACACTATCACCTGTAAATCGCGTGTCTTTTGCGCCGCCACTAACTCATAGCCACTATATATCAAAATAGTATAGATTCCTACAAATTTAGTAGTAGAATATCTCGAGTAATACTCATTCATTTGTGTAGATACTGGTAAATACAATACTGGATTTGCTAATGCAATTAAATAATTAGAAAAAAAGAAGCCGTTTAGAGAGAAATTTCTTGGGAGAAGCTGTAGGATAAAATACTCGGACTCTGATAATAATATGCACTAACTAATAGATAACGCGGACTAATACTATTTTCTAATACAATAACCTTTTAACTATGAAACAATCCTACTCATGGGCTACTGCCAGAAGATTAGCCATTCTCACTTTGGGGCTATTTCTTCCTGGCTTCATTGTAGCCCAAAGCACTATCACTGGTAAAATAACTGATAAGGGTGACGGTTCGCCGCTACCGGGAGTCAATATTTTGGTAAAAGGAGCAACCAACGGAACAATTAGTGATGTAGAAGGCACATTTAGCCTTTCGGTTCAAGGCGAAAATCCAACGTTAGTGTTCAGCTCCATTGGGTATTTTACCCAGGAAATCGCTGTCGGTAGTCGGCAGGAAATTAATGTAGAGATGTCAGAAGATATTGCCTCGCTAGAGGAGGTCGTCGTCGTCGGTTACGGAACTCAGAAAAAAAGTAATATTACCGGAGCTATTGCTTCTCTTTCGGGAGAAGAACTTGAACAAGTACAGGTGGCCAGTTTTGACCAAGCCATTCAGGGACGGGCGGCGGGAGTGTACGTTACTTCTAATAGCGGACAACCTGGGGGCGGTATCAGTGTCCGAATTCGTGGTATCGGCTCTATTAACAACAGTAACCCCCTGTATGTAATTGACGGAGTGATTGTCGGAGCGGGTAATAGTGAAACGAGTAATCCACTATCCACGCTGAACCCCAATGATATTGAATCAGTAGAGGTGCTAAAAGATGCCGCTTCCGCTGCCATTTACGGAGCGAGAGCGGCCAATGGAGTAGTGCTTATCACCACAAAACGAGGCGCGACTGGTCAGCCTGTTTTAAGCTACAATGGTTACTATGGCGTGCAGGTACCTACCACTAACTTGCCTCGGCCAATGAATGCTCAGGAGTTTGCTGAGAATATGAATCGGGCTTTTACTGCTGCTGGTGAAGATGCGCCTTTTGATAATCCGGCTTCGTTAGGCGAGGGCTCT
>CAKZPJ010000267.1 GCA_937138955.1 uncultured Flammeovirgaceae bacterium
CAGGCACTTTTGTAAAGGAGTAAGTCCCCCTTAGAAAAAGAGCCTGTCCCGGATTTATTCCGGGAGGGTTAGGGGGATTTCCAACTTGTCATGCAAGCTATCCATCTCACCAGAACAGATAAATTATAAAACTTAGAGGGCTTTAGGGTGTAGAAGATCGTCTGTACAGTGACCTTTTAAAAAGGGGGATTTTATAGGATAATCATTTTTAGACTTTACTCAGCTCATTGTATACTCCAGTAATATCACTAAAACAACGCCCTTACGGATACATTGCCACTGTGTACCGTTGCCTGTTCCGGGGACTTCCTTCCCTGGTAATTGACCGTGAGTTGTAGCCCTTCTAACAATTGTTGCTGGAGGTTTACCGTCCACCGAGCGTTGTTCCCGGGTAGCAATCCTTCTAGCATCTCGTAGGCAACGGCTTGAGTGGCATCAGCATTGTAGTCAATTTTTAACCACTCCAGCGTAGCATTGATATTTCGTTTCATCACTCGGCTAGACTGAATTTCCCAACCTACTGATCGTAAGGAGGCTTCTTCACTCGGTGCTTCGGGTAAAACTGCTAAAGAATTCACTCTATTTGTCCAGGAAGCTCGGGTAACTACTCGAATATCCATATGCGGTTGCCAGTGCAGTTCGGGAGCCAGGCGGTGAGCGGTAATATCAAAGTTACGAGCACTATTGGTAGAACCTGCCGTCTTCAGTGCATACTTTCGGTGCGAATGCTTACCTTCTAGCATAACTTTCCATTTACGGTTCCACTGGTAGCGTAGCTGCGTTCGGTATACTTGGGTAAACCGATCTTCGCTACCTTGTTGAAGTAGTTGTTTCCAACGAGTCGTTCGTAAACCACTTTCCGCACCAAACCGAGGGTTCTGCCGATTAAAGAACAAGGTAGTCCGAGCCTGTTGCTTAGCCGAAAGCAGGTTATCCTCACTAACTTGGTAACCGGGTAATACCCTTGCGGCTAACTTATCGTCGGTCTGTTTGTGGAGGGTTTGCAGACTAATTACGTTGGAGAAGCGGGCTAAAAAGGGTTTCAACCCGCTGCTTTTCTGCCAACTGCGGGGAAATTGGGCTTTAAGCTGATAGCTTAACTGATTAGTAAACGCCTGAATATATTCGTTGCTAGGCACCAGTACCCGCACGTAATTGCGTTCATCCCAGTAACGCGCCTCAAAAAATTCATCAAGCTCCTCAATACCGTTGCCATTACTATCGCGCCAAGTAAACAAACCCTCGCCAGTGGGTACCCGAACGTAGATGAAATCTCGTCTAATTTCCCGTCCATTAGCTAGCGTATAAGCCAACGACATCTGTAACGATTTTTTGACTAGACTGCCCTTCCAGTCTAGTTGCCCCATCACCGTCTGAGCCAGTAGATTAGCGTTAGTATTGGTTTCCCAAAGAGTCTGGTTCCGGGGTGAAATGTTTCGGTAGGTAGCGTTGAGTCGTAAAGAGTGCTGTTCGCCTAGTTGCTTATTCCAATTAGCTTGTAGCATCTGAACTTGTTCTCGAGCTTCCATCTCTCCGCCTAAGGGTAAGCGGTTATTACGAATTCGATAGTCTAGCCGAAACGTGCCCCGAATGCTATCGCCATTAGCGAGGTACCATTGGTGTTCGTCGTAATGCTCGGCACTAAACGCTACCGAGTCGGTTTCTAGGTTGCGGACTTCGTTTTCTTCTCGCCGGTAGGTGTAGCCCGGAGTGAGCCAACGCATTGGGCGATGTATATCAAGTTTAACTCTCTTCCAGGAAGCTTGCTGTTGCGGATAACGGCTTTGCATAAGAAAACCACTGCCACTCAGCCGGAAACCGCCCCACTCCTGAGCGGCTTCCAGTGAATGTTGACTTCCATTTAGCCAATTCGTTTGTTTTCTCCCCACCCAGCGGTACTGCAATCGGTTATGAATATTTTTTACTAGTTGTGTTTGAGCTTGCAAGATATGATCGTCTGTAACGGGCGGAGAGGTCTGACGAAATAAAGAAGACCAATCCCGCTCAAAGTCTACCGACCTAAACGGATCAATTGTCTGAAAGTGGCGATCGGTATATTCAAACTGAACCTGCTGCGACCAGCGGTACGCTGATCCACTAAACAATGGCCGAAGCTGATTGCGGTACCCCAGCACTAGGGCTTTACCATGATCATCCTGACTATCAAGCTCAGACAATGTATTTAGGTTCATTTCAGAAAAAGCCACTTCAGTGAAGATTTGATCCTTTTTAGAAAGAGCCACTTCGGTGTTGACTGATACCACTCGTCGGCGCTGAGGGGCCGATAACTGCCGGGTAGGGGCGTAGCTTCCCTGTGAAACACCGTTCAGCGGAGCTATCCACTCAAATACTTTTCCGTTGACCTGACTATTCTTGAGCACATAATCTCCTGAACCATCTCCCACCGAGCTAAAGCGTGGTCGGTAGACTGCATCTTTCGCTTGACTAAAAACGAAAACTTGATAAGTCTGACCGGCTACAACCGTATCCCGTTGGGCGTACAATATCTGGTATACGTTGCCCACGCCCGGCACGTCATCATTTTGATTTCCGTAGGCTAGATTGCTAGTGCCTTGGCTAATCGTATCTACGGCAGTTACTAATTGCTTAATCGTTCGGTCACCCGCTTCACTGAGTTGTTGGTAGTCATCGTTGGTTAGTTCAAAGCCGATGGGGCGGCGAGCGTGGTCACTTTCCTGGTAGAAGTTTACGGAGAATGATAATTTTTTATGAGTCTGTTGATGGTTAGCGGCGAGGATACTTCGGCTGTAACTACGTTCGGCGTACTCATAATCCACTACAACGCGAGAAAACTGGGTAAGCACCACCTGAGGCGTAAAAGTGATTTCTCCTAGATTATAGTCAATGGTATAATCCTGATCAAAGCCCCGTTGCAGTAATTCTCCGTTATGGTAGACTTTTTCCGAGTCAGCCAATATGTAGAACATCAATCCGCTCTCTGCTTGCCGATTAGTAGTGGCGTTTAATCGGTAAGGGCCTTGAATGCCCTCCTGAATAGTAAGATCAATCGAAGCAAACCGTCCTTTAGCAATAGCTGCGCCTACTGAAGTTTGGGCTATAATGTTTTTAGTAACTGAGTAATGCGACTGAAGCAGTCCGCCCTGCACATTGCGACGGTACTTTAAAAAGTACGGCTGTCCGGGTTGCGCCACCAGTGATGCGTTACGCGATACTCCGGCTACCGTAGCTCCGGCGTGTCTTAATTGTACGTCGCCCACTGTCAGTCTAGCGTACTGGTGTTCAAACTTAATAAAGACGTTATCAAATTGCTGAAGCTGCTGAGTGGTTCCGTCGGGTTGTAGCGGTACATTTTGATCGGTGATCGCCGCGTGGATAGACAGATCCTCGGTCAGTTGTCCTTCGAGTTGCAAGTTCAAAGCCGCATTTACAAAGACATCTTGCCGATTGCCAAACGAAATACCCCGACTCAAGCTACCGCTTTTTTGAAGCTTAGGTGTACTAATCAGTGTCTCCTGTGATGAAAGCGGATTGTTAGCATATCGATTGGCGTAACGAATCTCCTGGAACAGCGCGGCAGAATCATAAACAGATAAATCGCGTTGGGCGTGTACTTGGTGTAGGCTAAAGGGTAACCGCCGATAGCAAATCGTAATTTCTTGAGGACTACTATCTGTAGAATAATTTAAATGCAGATAGCCAGATGAATAGTTGTAGCGGAAATGCTCGGAAGATAGCGTATCATTCTTAATAATTGCTTTTAAAGATTCGGGAACAATGGAAAGAGAATCTACCCAAACCGAATCAGAAGCGTAGGGGAGGGTATGGCAAATGATAGACTTGCTCGAGTCTGAGGGTTGGAGTGCTGATTGGGAGTAGCCGAAAAGGCACCCCCCCAGTAGTAGGAAGAAAAGAAAAGCCAGCCCCGATCTTAACATATGTGGTCTAAAGTTCGACCACGGACTGTTGCTTAGTGACTAGAGGCAGCTCTATCAGAAATGTGGTTCCGACCCCTTCTTTGGTATCAAAGGTGATGCGGCCACCCACGTGTTCAATGCCTCGTTTAGCAATTGCCAGCCCAATGCCCGAACCTGCGTATTTGGTGCTAAAGTTGGGTAAAAATACTTTATTCTGTATTTCTTTGGCTATGCCTGTACCATTATCACTCACTTTCAATATTACCCGATCGGTACTAAACTTTTGCAGGCTTACTCGTACCTCAGGTTTCCTTTCTTTTGGGATAGATTGTTTAGCGTTAATGATCAAATTACTGAGGATTCTACCCATCAGTTGCTTGTCTCCCAGCACTACGAATTTCCCCCGTTGAATATCCAGGTCAATTGATATGTTTTCTTCGGCGTAGAGGTTGACCGTTCGCTTTATTATCTCGGTTAATTCGTAAGGTTCGCTCTTGGGCAGCGGCATCTGGGCGAAATTGGAAAAGGAGCTAGCAATGTCACTCAGCGTTTCGATCTGATGGAGCAACGTGTCCAGCGGTTTATCCATATTTTGCACCTCATCGGCATCCATACCCTGTTTAAACTCCCCGGCCAGTTTACGTTTAAGTAGTTGCAAGCTGAGCTTCATAGGAGTGAGCGGGTTCTTAATTTCGTGGGCTACCTGTTTAGCCATCTCTCGCCAAGCCGATTCTTTTTCATTACGAGCCAGAGCAGCCTTGCTCGCTTCCAGGTTCACTAGCATCCGGTTATATTCACCGACCATCAGACCGATTTCATCATTGCTATCCCAGGAGAGAGGTTCGTTGTAATCCGACAAAGAAGTGCGGCGAATCTTCTGCGTAATGTATTTTAGTGGGTACGTAAGCAGCACTGAGGCCAAGTAAGAAATAATCAAGAAAGCAATGAAAACAAAGGTGAAGATATTCATCACGTTGGTGAGCACTTGAATAATGCGAGATTCTAATTGACTGCGAGACTCAAAGAACGGAATACTAATGATGCCTAATAGTTGTCCGGTTTGAAACGACCGTAAGCCTACATAGGACGATTTATACGAAAGGGCACCGACTGATTCTTCCAGTACTAACTTAGTTTCACCTTCTACTTTAATAGGAACTAACGCTTGTGGGTTTATGTAACGAGATAGCAATCCATTCTCGTAAATCAGTGGCTGGCTGGCTACCACTAGCTTGCCGGAAGTATCAAAAACATTCAGATCGGTCTCTGTAACGTTGGCAATCTGGTTGACCGTGGCCGAGAGATCGTCGGGAGATAAGTTATTGCGACTAAATTCTTCAAACGGGGCTACTAAATTACGACTGATTTGATCGGTGCGCTCCAAATATGATTGATCAACTTCCTGGTTATACGAGCTGCTGATGATGCTGATGGTAGTGATACTCAGGGCTAGCAGGGGCATGAAGAAAGCGGCATTCAGATAAAGCTGAATTTTAGTAGAGAAGTTTAGGTTACCCCGGCTGAACACGAAATAAGATGAGTATAACCCCAGCAGCAGCAAAATGGCAAATACCAGAAGAAGAAATAGGAAAGAGAAGTTGGAAATGATATTAATGAATGAATACACCGGAGAGGCAATTACAATATATTCATCGTCTTGCCCCTTAAGCATCAAGTAGTTATAATCACCACGATTAACATTAGTTTCTTTATCAACTATTTCAAAATTATAATTAACAAAATAATCAAAGAGCTGCGCATTGCCCGACGTGAAGCGTATCTGATTGACTTCGCCTTCATTAGATTGAGCAGGGGTAAAAATGGCGTAGCGGAAGTCATTACTTGAGTAGTCTTGTACAGAGCTACGATCCACCAGCAGCTCGGGATAAACCTGGTTAGGTGTAAACCGCCTTAGAACCAACTCAATGATAATTGAGCCAATCGTATTGCCAAAATTTTCTATGTCAAGAAACAAGTAGTAGCGTTGTGCGTTCTCGGCATCTAAAAGCGATGTATTCTGATTGATAAAAAAGATGTTAGGGTATTCAGTAGCAAAGCGTAGACTACTGATATCTTCTTTCCATTCATCGTAAGTGAAAGTTGGTTTCTCGTCCAGTGTTTGTCCCTTGCTGTTAAAGAGATGCACTTTTATTTCGTAGCGGTCGAAGTAGTTACCTAAATAGATTCTTTTAATCTTTTGACGGATAATATTTTTAGAACCCAACGGGCTGAACAATCGATTTTTAATAAGTGGGTCATTCTGTATTTTATCACCGGCTTCTTGCAATAGGTACTCGCCCAAAATGTCATTGTCTACCAGCAACTGGTTAGCAAATTTCTGCTTGTTATCCAGCGTTTCAATTTGGTACATATCGTAGGCGGCGATGGCGCAGGCAGCCGCACTTACCAAAGCCCCAGCAAACACATAAAGAAAAGTGATATAGCTAATTCGAGTGAGAAAACGCGGTAAGTTGAACAGGTATAGTACAATGAAGTAAGCCGCCCCAAGAATTACCATAGCGAAAGTGGGTATCTGCCCGAAGGCACTAAGTAATAGCCCTATTCCTAAAGCAACAACGAAGCTGACCCGCATAGGGAGGTAACTTTGGTGACTTAGGCTGATACAGGTACGAAAGATGATATGAACGCCTAGAAAATAGCTGATAGAGTTGATGATGAAAATAAGCAGACTAACGTTCCGAAGATCGGTAAATGTGAGACTTTCGGTAACATCTAGGGTCCATTGAGAATTATAGTAAATGCTCCGAATAATATCATAGTGCCAAAAAAGGGCCAAGAAGCTTAGTAGTAGACCGACTACCGAAAGAATCATTTTGATGATGGGAGTAGTTTGCAGAAGCCTACGGTAGAGGTGTGAATCGCGATAATGAACGAACAGATAAGCTATCACAATGAGTACGGCAATACTATTTAGTAGTAAGTCGCCTAAGGAGGGGTTAATCGAGGAAGCAGCGAACTGTTTTCCATCAAATAGGCTTATGGGAAGTATGCTATAAGGGTAGTTGAAATAGACCATTACTGCTCGGAGAAGCAATAATGAAGTAATGATAGTCAATAGGGCTAAATCGATTTTCTGGCGACGAAACTGTCGCTGCACTCGGCGGTATAAATTATACAGTAGCAGGATGATTGAGATAGCAATCAGCGTAGTGACCAGGGCTTGAAAAGACTTAGCTGTATTATGTTCGCGATAGCCAGTAGGAGGTACTTCGGTAAGCAGGGCAAATAGGGTGTGATCCTGATAATGAATGATAGTACTAGCAGCGTCTATTGCACTGACAGTGTGGACTTCTATCGTTTCTGGTTGGGGAAATAACTGCCGATTGTATCCGGAATTTATGTATTGATTATCAATGGTAGTCTCGTTCCGAATTAGCAGGAGTTGAAAGATTTCATAACCATTAATGGTATCTCGATGAATGACATAACTGCCGTGGTCGAACTCTTTGAATTGGTAAGCAGCATTACCACGCACCTGTTCATACGATGGAACAAAACGGTAGTCAGACCAATACTGTAGTTCTGCCTGATGAAAAACGTAAAATGGATACTGATAATCAGTAGAGAAGTTGGAGTATGAGACAGAATCTAACTGAGCGAGTGTGCGCTGAATTTTTTTAGACTCGTCGCTTAGCTGATTGAGGTTTTGAGTGATATTACGTTGTACATCGCGAAAATACAGATTTTCACTTCTGAAACTTCCAATAAAGAACAAACGGAGTACCAACGCTAACAGTAGCGCGATTCCAGCAATAAATAGTGAGAGATTTTTAACTGTGAGCGTATACACCGCAACGTTGTGGTCTGACCGAAAGATAGTATCGGATTGATTAGGCCAAAATACAAAAGCCTAGCCAAATATATTTATAGCCCGTAGAAAACGTACTTTTTTAGAAAAGATTTTGAAAAAAATTGAAATGGTTGCTGGAAGTCAGAAGGTTGAATGCCTGACAAAGAGTAAAGTATAGTTGTTTCAGTATATGAGTGACGGCAAGTTTTCTGGCTGGTGGGATAGAATAGTTCCTACTCAGCTGATAGCCTGATATTATCTGATCAGAAATTTGAATCTAACAAAGGGAAGGCTAGACAGTTGCCTTACTACAACTAAAATTATTTTTAACTCACAAACTAACATTTTTTAATTATGGCAGTACTAAAAGTTATCGAGATCCTTGCTAGTTCACCCAACGGATGGGAAGATGCCACCAAGCAAGGTGTTGCGGAAGCAGGAAAATCAGTAAAAAATATCAAATCTGCTTATGTAAAGGAGCATAGCGTCAGTGTAGACAACAACCAAGTTACTCAGTACCGAGTAAACCTAAAGATAACCTTTGCGGTAAATTCATAGGCAGAGAAGACGGAAGACAGAATTTCTTTTCCGTTTTTCGTCTTTCCTTTTTCTTTATTAATCGTGTACATTCAAAGTTGAAGCGTAGCAATTTTTTCCAACCAGCTTCTTTTAGATCAATCCCAATGGTGTCCGATAGCGTAGCGTTTTTCGGGGTCTATTGTTTAACAACGTATTCACTTGGGTAATCCGCTGGGTTTGAAGCTACTTCCAACCTACCCGTTAAGAGAAGAACTTCCGCAACAGTTAGTTCGTGTTCTCATTCAAACCTCTCACTTTGGAGGTATCAACTAATTATCTAAAGCCCCAGCCATTGGCAAGGGTAGTTTAATAAATGAGTTATAATGTTGCCACTATTTTTGAGTAGTCAAGTGAAAATATTCAGGTATATATCCGGAATAGGCTCTGCGTTATAAACTGGAGATGCTGGCAGTCGCCACTGCGGAATTAATCCGGAAAGGATATTCCGATAAAGAATTAAAGAAACTGTTAAAAATCATCCTTTAAGGGAAGCTCCGAATGTAGTGAATTATAGCTTCATCAGGGCGAGTAGGGCAAGAATTCCAAAGAAAGCTCCGTAACCAATTACTACGTTTAAGGAACGTAGTTGTGATTTCTGCTTTTGTACTGGTTTTTTAATAAAAGCAGTGCGAATGGCTTTCCCTAAACTATTTGCTATACCAAGTCCAATTAATTCTAAATTAAGTAAGAGCATGAAGGTGACTACTACTGCCATAGCGGAATTATCGTTTATTGTATTTACGTCGAAGCATTCAATTATGTTTGTGTCTGAGAAGTTTCCCTACCTTCGTGTAAACAGGGTTGGAACACGAATGATTGATAGCAAAGAGTAGAATTTTAGTCTGAAGCATATTTTTACCAACCACTATTCAACACCAAATCCCTAATAAGAATAAACAATTGATTGACTAACATGACTAAAGTAGATATACTAGTGATTTCCGTTCATCCCGATGATGCCGAATTGGGTTGTGGGGCTACTATTGCCAAACACGTAGCGCAAGGAAAAACAGTTGGAATTGTTGATTTAACTAGAGGAGAATTAGGGACGCGGGGCACCCCTGAAATCCGAGCTGAAGAGGCTGAAAAAGGGCGTAAAATTCTCGGGGCAACTTTTCGGGAAAACTTAGGAATGGCCGATGGTTTTTTTGCCAACGATTCGGTGAATCAGCTAAGGGTCATAAAATCTATTCGTAGCTACCAGCCAGAAATAGTTTTAACTAATGCCATTAGCGATCGTCACCCCGATCACGGCAGAGCGGCGAACTTAATTAAGGATGCTTGTTTTTACTCCGGATTGGAGAAAATTAGCACAGTAGGCGAGGAGGGTGGACAAGCGGCTTGGCGACCGAACAAAGTGTACAACTTCATTCAATCAAATTATGTTCAGCCTGATTTTGTGGTAGACGTTTCAGATTACTGGGAAGTAAAAATGAAGGCCATTCGGGCGTTCAAATCTCAGTTTGACGGCGGTGATAGCAAAGATCCTCAGACTTTTTTGACTACCCCCTTATTTATGAATTTCGTAGAAGCCCGAGGAAAAGAACTGGGTCACGCTATTGGAGCAGCCTATGGTGAAGGTTTTACCATAAACCAGCAGCTTGGTGTAGATAATCTATGGAACTTGTGTTAAGGAAAATCTGCTACGCGTTACAAACGCGCAGCAGGTATGCGAGTTGGTCACTTATCTAAGCGAACTCCACTTTCAATATCGTCTTTAATTTCTTTAGTAGCATCTTTGAACTCTCGGATGCCGCGGCCCATCCCTTTGGCAATTTCAGGAATTTTGCTGGCACCAAAGAAAACAAGAACAAACACCAGGATGATCATAATCTCCCAGCCGCCTAAACCACCAATAAATAATAATGTCGTTTGCATACGTGTAGCTTTTTATAGTTCAGTAAATCTAATGAGAAAATTGCAGATTGAAAAACATAGTAATTTTGCAATTTTCAATTTGTGATTTCAATTGTAGCTCCAATCTCAGCCAAGATCAATTTTTTTCCGGCTTTACTAAATTTCTCAATGGCTCCTTCGTGATCAATTTTGATATAGCCAAAGGTATCGTAGTGAACCCCAAACACTTTATCGCACTGAATAAAGTCACTGGCGGTGATGGCATCGTCAATCCCCATCGTAAAATTATCACCAATGGGTAGAATAGCGAAATCTAGCTTGCCATAACGAGGAATCAGTTGCATATCCATGGTTAGGGCTGTGTCACCAGCGTAGTAAAAATTAAGTTGATCGTTACTGATGATAAATCCACCGGGATTTCCTAGGTAAGTACCATCATCCAAAGCACTGGAATGTACCGCGTTTACGTAACGTACTTTTCCAAAATCGAAGTTAAACGCTCCGCCGTGGTTCATCGGGTGGCTATTCTCTATACCTTCCCGCCCCAGCCACATAATAATCTCGTAGTTAGAAATTACTTTTGCCCCAGTCTGCTTTGCTAGTTGAATAGCATCGGCTACGTGATCGCTATGACCGTGGCTTAACAAAATATAATCGGCTTCAATAGTGGATATGTCAACATCTTTAGCCAATTCATTCGGAGTGATGAACGGGTCAAAAAGTAGCTTCGTACCCGAGAAATCTACCAGAAAACAGGAATGTCCGTAGTAGGTAATTTTCATAATGTAAAGTTGAAAATTGAAAATGAAAATGAAAAATTGATAAAGTCTCAAGCCAAAGACTAAAAAATTAGAACTACGTTAACTGAACTCCGTTCCACATTGATCCGATTACCTGGAATTAACACTCCGGAACCGCTACCGAAACTTTTAGGGCTAACCCACCTTCTGAGGTTTCTTTGTATTTATCACTCATGTCCTGGGCAGTATGCCACATGGTTTCAATAACCTGATCTAATGATATTTTAGCATCATCAGGGTCGGCATCTAATGCGATATTACTGGCAGTGATAGCCTTAATCGCACCCATTGAATTACGTTCAATGCAAGGAATCTGCACTAAACCGCCTACCGGATCGCAAGTGAGACCCAAGTGGTGCTCCATGGCAATTTCAGCGGCCATTAATGACTGCTTTACACTACCACCCAAACAGTTAGTAAGTGCTGCCGCCGCCATGGAAGAGGACACACCGATCTCGGCTTGACAACCGCCCATTGCTGCCGAAATAGTAGCTCCTTTCTTGTAGTAGGTTCCTATCTCCCCGGCAACCATGAGAAAATCAATAATATCATCTTCGCTAATTTGCTGCTTGCAGAAGCACAAATAGTATAATAACACTGAGGGAATTACTCCGGCAGCACCGTTGGTTGGTGCCGTGACCACTCGACCTAATGCAGCATTTTCTTCATTAACCGCAAAGGCAAAGCAGCTTACCCACTTTAATGTTTGCTGAGTATCGCAGTTGATTTGGGTGAGAGCATCCAGCCATTCTTCAGGTTTACGGAAATCGGAGTCGGGCATTAGCTTTAGGTACATCTGAGGAGCGCGCCGAGTAACATTAAGTCCTCCAGGTAATTTTCCTTCAGTATGGCAGCCTTTATAAACACTATCGCGCATTACTTCCCACAACTGTAGAAGCTCCATTCGGATAGTTTCCTTGCTTCGCCAGGTAAGTTCATTTTCCCACAGAATATCAAGAATAGAACCGCCCATTTTTTCCGTATGAGTCAGTAGTTCCTTGGAAGTGTGAGCTGGGTACGGTAGCAAGTGGTGAGATTCTTCCGGATGTTCATCCTCTTTCACAACAAATCCACCCCCGATAGAATAGTAAGTTTCTAGCAAACGTTCACCGTCATCGGTTTCAGCCCAGATACGAATCCCGTTGGGGTGATAAGGTAAGTTTTCAGGGCGAAAAATAATGTTGGAAGCAGGATTAAACGAGATGGGGTGGATACCCAGCAAATCAATAGACTGACTTTGCCGAATAAGCTGGGTTTTTTGCCGAATCATATTAGTATCAATAGTCTCGGGGTCTTCGCCTGATAACCCTAACATAACTGCAGTATCTGAGCTGTGTCCTTTACCCGTTTTGGCCAACGAACCGTATAGCTCAACCGTGATAGTATTGATTTGGGACAACTTAGAAGCTTTCTGAATTGATTGAATAAATCGTTGTATTGCTCTCCAAGGCCCAAGAGTGTGGGAGCTAGAAGGGCCAATGCTGATTTTTAGAATATCAAATACACTAAGTTGTTCCATAGCTGTGGTAAAAAATGATTGAAGTGAAGTAAAAAAATATATACAAGTATAAATAATTCAGCAAGATTGGACAAATCCACAGCCTATTGATAACAAGGAAGGATAGCAATAAGGGGTTATTGTGGATGATCCAATTTCAAAAACTAATGAACTATGCTACCTTTTCTAAAGAACGAATATATATACCCATACAATAAGATTTGTCTTACATCCAATGCCTGCTACTCCGCTTTCCAGACATAGAGACGTTTTGCGAAAAGGCCGTATTAATAAGCAAAAATGTAGAAATCTAACAAATTAGAAAAGATTATTAGCAGACTCATGTTTAATTGTTTGGCTGCTTACGATAGATTTGATAAATTCGCGATTCTATTCGCGTAAGCGAAGGGCCCTTAGCTCAGTTGGTTAGAGCACCTGACTCATAATCAGGTGGTCGCTGGTTCGAGCCCAGCAGGGCCCACTCCCGTCATGGAATGATGATAATCAAGC
>CAKZPJ010000268.1 GCA_937138955.1 uncultured Flammeovirgaceae bacterium
GGTTTCATCGCCTTCAATATTGGTTAAACCGTAGACATCGGTAGGTCCCCATACATCTTGAACTCCTTTCAGCACCGGATGATCTTCGGCCAGACCATTCACCAAGCCTCGCGTGCTTTCGCTACCGTGATTACCGTGGTGATTGATCCAGGTTTCACCGAGCACCTGACGGCCAAACCCACCTTCCCAGCCCGCTTCTTGGCTGTTGAAACTATATTTTTGATAGGAGCTATTCTCATCAAACCGAAAGGCGTGGGTGGATGTCCTCATGCCAATGACCGGTTTTCCGTCTTCTACGTAATCCAGGATATGCTGCATCTGCTCATCAGGAAGCGCCCGAAAACGAGTAAAAAGAACCATCAGATCAGCATCCTTCAGCAGTTCAAGTCCCGGTATATTCTTCTGGTAGTCAGGGTCAATTTTCTCAGTTTCGGGATTGATTGCGAAAAGTACGGTACAGGTAAAACCGTGGTGGTAGGCCAGAATCTTAGCTAGAGCGGGCAAAGCTTCTTCGGAACGATACTCTTCGTCGCCACTTACCAAGACAATATGTTTTCCTTCGCCCGGGCCTTGATCGCCTTCGTAAACTATGCTGTAATTATTATCAGTGGATTGAGCTACCAGTAGCGTAGTAAGTGGATTTAGCAGGCAACAATAAGTAAGTAGTGCTGTTGTAAGGAAGGAGGTAATGTCTTTCATAGGTTTGCTGGTGAATGCAGTTTAATCAAGCAGTGAATTTAGAAGCCTTCTACTAACGAACAAACTACAAACTTACCAAATGAGTGTACTATCTTACCACCTACAAAATCGCTTAAATCCAGCGTATAACCGATGTGTTTTTTGAGATTATTGATTTTTAAGCAACTTATCTATCAGGTTATGAGGGATTTGTGCTGCATGTAAGGTGCTGTGGTGCATGGAGTTCTTAGAGGAATTATCGTTGAGATTACTGGGCAGTAAACGTTTTTTCTACCCTAAACTAAAATTGTGGAGTACTCACTTTTGCTCAACCTTTTATAAGATAGCTCTGCCTTCTCTATTACAGGTCTTGAGCTTTGCTGAATATGAGCATAAACGACACAGCAAATTGATAATATTATCACTCTAGCGTGCTACGCGCTGCGATAAACTGCTTTCGGTATTCGGAAGGAGTCTTTCCCGTTTTTTTCTTAAACATTCGGGTAAAATAAGGAAGGGTATCAAAGCCACATTGGTAAGCTATATTGGTAACACTCAATGTACTTCGGCGAAGAAGTTGCGTTGCCTGAGCTATTTGATGCTGTAACTGAAACTGTCCCGGACTCATTCCGGTGTAGTGTTTAAAAAGCTTTCTGAATTTAGAGTATCCTAGATTCAACTCGTCAGCGACTGCCTCCATTGTCCTAAACTTTTGCGTCTGAACAAGAAGCGATTTGGCCGTTTGCATTACCAAGTCAGTATCAGGGTTAGCAAATATGGCCTGCCGTTGGGCAGCATGAAGCAAACCTAGTAGTTTCACCACTTCCCCAGCCATCACTTGCTGGTATCCGGTGAGTTCGTAGCGGGCAACATTGAGAACCTCATGAAAGCAACTTAGTACATATTCAGACGAACCAATAGATCGGGTCGGCATTGCTGGGGTTATGTCTAGATTGCGAATAAGTCGAGGAGTAAATGGTCCGCCAAAACCAACCCAGAAGGTATGCCAGCTTGAGCCTGAGGCGGGTTTATAGCGATGCCATAAATCAGGAAATACTAGTATGATGCTACCCGCAGCAATTGGAATTAGCCCACTGGGTTGACTTTCAAACCACCCACTACCATCTAACAGATAGATTAATTGGTATTCTTCCAGAATGCGACCTTGCTCCCAGGTAAGTCGGTAAGATTTGGGGTGGCTGTCCCCCTCGGGCTGATCATCTGGCTTACGGTGAACGGTGCCACAGTCCAGAGTATGGATGCCCCAGTTCTTATCAAACTGGCTAAGCGCAAAGTAAAAGCTTTGGGTAGACATGTGTATCAAAAAGTGCAAAAGAAATATCAAAAAGACAAATAATCATCTAAAATATTTAATATAAATTAGCCATGTACAGTAAGCTATACTAAACTGTTTTACCAAAAAGTGTAATTATATGCACACTTTCATTGGATGAACTCTGTGGTCATATGCCATCTCACCAAGCAATACAACGCAATCAATCAAATACAACAACCTATGAAAAAATGTCTCATACTCGTCTATTGGGGAGTTTTTGCTGTAGTGCAAATCGGCTTTTCTCAATCTCTATCAGAAGATGCCATTTCTGGCATAGTTACTTCAATTGAAGAAGGTGAACCTTTACCCGGGGTTAATGTGGTAGAAAAGGGAACGACAAACGGTACGATCACTGATGTTGAAGGCCAATACTCAATTAAGGTGCCTTCGGGTGCTATTTTGGTGGTCAGCTCTATTGGCTATCTTACCCGAGAAGTTCAGGTAGGTAATCAAACGACGATTGATATAGTGTTGCAAGAAGATGTTCAGCAGCTAGATGAATTAGTCGTAGTAGGTTATGGAACCCAGAAAAAGAGCGATCTGACCGGCTCGATTGCCCGTGTATCGGGAGAAGATGTACTATTGCCTTCTACGGCTAACTTTGATCAGATGCTTCAAGGGAAAGTACCCGGAGTACAAGTTTCGTTAACATCCGGTGCACCGGGTGGGGGAGCTAATATTCTGGTAAGGGGGGTAAGTTCTATCACCGGCGGTAATCAGCCGTTGTACGTAATTGATGGCTACCCGATTGATCCCGGTGGGGGCAGTAACTCCGATCTGCTTTCTTTCGGCGGTTCTAACTATAGCTCAGCCGGTATGGCTAATAATACTCAGAACCGAATTAACCCATTGACTTTTATAAATCCGGCAGATATTGAGTCTATTGATGTTTTAAAGGATGCTTCGGCTACCGCTATCTATGGTTCCCGCGGCGCTAACGGAGTAGTTATCATCACGACCAAGCGAGGTAGCTACAACCAGTCTCAGATTAAGTTGGATGTATCGTACGGGGTGCAGGAAGTAGCAAACAGAATTGATCTGATGAACGCTCAGCAATACGCCGAATTTTTAGCCGACGGGAGGGATAATGCTTGGGTCTATGCTGGGGGGGCAGCTAGTGATCCCAATGACGTCCGTACAGCTAGCACTCGGGTACGACCCGAATTCAGAAACCCAGGGTCTATCGCCCAGAATACTGATTGGCAAGACGTTATATTTCAGGTGGCTCCGGTTCAGAACTATCAAATTTCAGCCAATACGGGAAACGATAAAATGAAATTCTATCTATCCGGCGGATATTTCAATCAGCAAGGAGTGATACGAACCTCAGAATTCCAACGCTTTAATTTACGCTCTAATATTGATGCTCAACTAACGGATAAGCTCACGATTGGTACATCGCTAACGGGCAGTCACGGCTTCGGGAGGTATCCAAATACGGAAGGCCATTACGGGACAGGTAACGTGCTCATGGCCGCATTAGCTGCTTCTCCTACCATACCGATTTACGACGAAAACGGGGGGTATTTCTTTGACCAAGCCGATGTGATCGACGGACTAGGTTGGCTGGCAAATCCACTGGCGATGTTGGAAGGCTACTCTGACGACCGGAAAATAACCGATATACTCTCCAATAATTTCATTGAATATAGTATCACTGATGGCTTAACCCTCAAAAGCTCGCTGGGTATTCAGTACGGTACCAACATAATTAAGCTATGGCGGTCGTCCGATGTCCCGTTCTTCACCACACTGAACTATCCAGCTACTGCGGGGGTGACTAAAACCGAACGAATTAATTGGCTAAATGAAAATACGCTAACCTACCGAAAGGTATTTGACGAAAAACATTCCTTGGATGCTTTAGTAGGGTTTACCTCTCAAAAGGACAGCTACGACCGCATGTCAGCCGGGGCTTCAGACTTTCCTACTGACTACGTAACCTACTTATCGGCGGGTATTGTAAATTCCGGAACTCATCTGGTTTCGGAGTGGGCCATGCTATCGCTAATGTCTCGGATCAATTACGCCTACGATAGCAAATATCTGCTAACGGCCACTATTCGCCGCGACGGGAGCTCAC
>CAKZPJ010000269.1 GCA_937138955.1 uncultured Flammeovirgaceae bacterium
TCTTCTGCATCCATACTTGGATCAAACAACTGGTAAAACTTTAAATAGCTTCAATTCAACTTATCAGCCCTTAACCTTATATTTTACTAAGTTTGCTAATCTAATTATCCCTCTAATGCCACATACAGGTTATGGCTAAATAATCACACTGCTTTCAAACTCATATCGAGACTCTTTACCGAATGAGTTAGTGCACCTACGGAAATATAATCTACTCCACACTCAGCCGCGTCAACAATCGTGGTTTCGTTAATGTTACCTGATGCTTCCGTTTTGGCCTGATCACCGATAATCGCTACAGCTTCCTTCATCTGGTTAGGAGTCATATTATCCAGCATGATTACATCCACGTCACCTACTTCTAGCACTTGCCGAACTTCCTCTAAATTTCGGGTTTCTACTTCAATCCTGAGATTCAAATCATTTTTCTGTAGATACTGATGCGTTTTATTCACGGCGGTGCGAATTCCCCCGGCGTAATCGATGTGATTATCTTTGAGCATAATCATGTCGTACAAAGCGTACCGATGGTTTTGCCCTCCGCCAATCGCCACCGCCCACTTTTCCGGTAGCCGGAAGTTAGGAGTAGTTTTGCGAGTATCCAGCAGTCTCGCTTTAGTATGATTAATCATAGACTGTAGTTGATGCGTGTAGGAAGCAATCCCGCTCATACGTTGCATACAGTTCAGCACTAGTCGTTCGGACGTGAGAATAGATTGCGCTTTTCCAGTAACTACGAAGGCAACATCACCGAACTGAACTGATGAGCCATCTTCAATAGCTACGTCTAGAGATAATTGCTTATCAACCGCATCAAAAATATGTTCGGCCAGTTGCACTCCAGCAATAATCCCATCCCCTTTTACCAACAATTGAGCTTTTTTTTCTAGGTTGGCGGGGACTGAAGCCAAGGTAGAATGATCGCCTTCGCCAATATCTTCTTTTAAAGCTAATTGAATAAACTGCTGAATACGTTGGGGGGTCAAGTACGTAAGGTTCATAGATTAATATACAAAGCTCTCACTGGAATTTTGTTTCAAAAAATTGAACTCAATCTCTAGTGAGTGTAATACTTCGTCGGATTGTTTACCTGATTCTGGTTAGCTTAATTACGAATTATCTAGCACCGTTTGAGGTAGTAGAATAACGATATCGGTACCATCTGTTTCATTGCTTTGGTAGGCAATAGTACCTTGATGCATCTCAACTACCAACTTAGCGATATAAGTGCCTAGGCCCGTACCTTTTTTCTTGCCCGAAGTGGCAAATTTATCAAAAAAATTACTTCTAATATCTTGAGGAATAGCTCCTTTATTGTGAATAACAATTGTAAAAAAGCGATCATAATCTAATAAAATAGATACCTCTTGGCTCTGTGATGAGGCCTCTAGTGCATTTAGCAGCAGATTGTGAAACAGCCGCCTCATATAAAACTTATCAGCCAGCACATTCACTTTGGTTTCCTCTTTAATTGGCTCACCCTGGTACGTGAGTGAAATCTGAATCTGTCTGTGGAGTATTATTTTCTTCAGGCTGTCTAATTCTTTTTGAATTACTTCTATTAGGTTAAACTTTGTAATCTCAGGCTCATATTCACCCTGCTCCATCTTGGCATAATCAGAGGTGGCCTTTAGCATACCTAGGGTATCGCTGCTACGCTGTTTCAGATAATTCAACCAAATCTTCTGCTCTTCTGTAGGCTCCTTTTCAAATAAAACCTCTACAATTTGTAGGATAGATAATAAGTTATTTCGTAAGTCATGATCGGAAAGTTGTTGAGCTATCTCCTGCGCGCTAATCTTTTTCTGGAGCAATTGTATTGTTAATTCAAGATCATACAGATCTTTCTGATTCTGATCTTCCTCTACAATAAACATCATTTTGAAAGGCCCTCCCATCTTAGTTGCGGGTAGATACGCTGCACTAGAGAGTATTTTACGAGTAGCACCAGTTTTATCAACTACTTCCCACTTCCTCTGTGTTTCAAAATGCTCCTCCATAAATTGATCATACATGTTCTGCATTTCGTTCTTCAGTTCTTCGGGAATCACCTTCGTAAAAGGATTACCAATTAGCTCTTCGGGCGAATAGCCATAAAAATCACAGTAGGTTAAGTTTGCATTCACAAAATCTCCCTTTTCGTTGGTAACGCAAATGCCAATCGGAATTGCATCAATAAGTTGTATAATATCGCTGGGGTGACTTTCTGCAAATTGGCGCAATGCTTCTAAATCACGTTTATGCTTTATATTATTATCTATATCTTTCATATTTAGAGGGAGGCTTGGTAATATTGAGAGTTACGAAGGTTCAGGTAAAATTTAAGAAAGGCTTAACCCATAAAGAAACAAATAACCCTATTCCTGTTATAGTTTCTTTTAATATTCAATTATGTATCCAATAAACTAAGAATTATACGGGTATCCTAAAAAAATATTATCCTTAATGATAGTATAGCTAGCTATAATTTAGAATTCTGCATGAATTCTTAGTAAAAATCAGTCTTATTTTATGATGAAATATATTAGGTAGGGTTAATGATATTTAACCAAATAATCGAAACAGGCACCTTTTTTTTATCATTGGTAGCTACTCACTAAATTTAGCATTCAAACGGTTTCTTTATGTCAACCTCGGCATTATCATCTCAACTTATTCCGACACTAGAAAAGCATTTCGGTTATACCTCTTTTCGCAAAAATCAGCGGGAGATTATAGAGACGATTTTAGCCGGACAGGACACGCTCGTACTGATGCCTACTGGTGGAGGGAAATCACTATGTTACCAAATTCCGGCCATTCTGCTGGAAGGACTCACCGTAGTAGTTTCTCCCCTCATTTCTTTAATGAAAGATCAAGTAGATGCGCTGCGACTCAACGGTATTAAAGCCGCTTATCTGAACTCCTCCCTAAAGCCGGAAGAGCAACAGCAAGTTTTTCACCAACTTAGGCAGCAAGAGTTGAAGCTACTTTATCTGGCACCAGAGCGGTTGATTGATGCCGAAAATCGGTTCGTCATCTTTCTAAAAAGTATCAACACCTCGCTGCTTGCAATTGACGAAGCACACTGTATTTCTCAGTGGGGTCATGATTTCCGACCGGAGTACCGAATGTTAGCTGACATTAGAAAAGCGTTGAACAATGTGCCAACCGTAGCCCTCACCGCCACTGCCGACCCGCTGACTCAGCAAGATATTCTAGATAAGCTTCAGCTCCGTGAACCCAATGTTTTTGTTTCTAGCTTTAACCGGGAAAATATTTACTATCGGGTGGCCCCCAAACGGCAGAGCTACGCCCAGCTTCTAGATTTTTTGACCGAACGCCGTGATCAGTCAGGAATTATCTACGTACTTTCCCGAGCTTCAACGGAAGACCTAGCCGATCGATTAACCCAGGATGGATTTATGGCGAAACCCTACCACGCCAAATTAAGCAACGAAGTAAAGGAGACGCACCAAGACGAGTTTTTGAAAGATGAAGTTCCCATTATTGTTGCTACGGTAGCGTTCGGAATGGGCATTGATAAGTCGAATGTGCGGTTTGTGGTGCATATGGACTTGCCGAAGAATATTGAGGGCTACTATCAGGAAACTGGGCGAGCGGGGCGCGACGGATTACCTAGCGATGCGCTACTCTTCTACAGCTACGCCGACGTGATTAAACTTCAGGGTTTTGTTGAGGTAGAAGGCAATGATGAGCAAAGCCGTGTGCTACGCGAGAAGCTTCAGCAGATGGCTATTTATGCTGACCTACGTACATGCCGACGTAAATTCCTGCTGAACTACTTTGGCGAGGAGGCTCCCGACTACTGCGGCGATTGTGACGTTTGCCGCAACGATTATAAAACCTTTGATGGTACTATTATCGCGCAGAAGGCACTATCGGCAGTAGCTCGATTGGGCGAGCGTTTTGGCGGGGGTTACGTGATTGACTTTCTACGAGGTTCAAAGTCAGAAAAGATTTGGCAGGAACATAAGCAGCTAAAAACCTACGGAGCCGGAGCCGATATTAGCAAAAAAGATTGGCATCGTTACTTGAATGATTTACTGCGCTTAAACTACTTGCAGAAGTCAGATGATAAATTTCCCACGCTGCAACTTACTGAACAGAGTTGGTCAGTACTGAAAGGGCAAGAAAAAGTAATGCTGGTAGAAATATCTGAACCACCAACAATTACGATTAAGTCGTCGGCTAAACCAATAGAAGATAGTCTTTTTCAACAGTTAAAGTTATTACGCCGCCGATTGGCTCAAGACGAAGATGTACCCGCCTACCTAATTTTCTCCGATGCCACTTTACAAGAGCTAGCTACTTACTTACCTACGCAGCCCGAGGACTTACCCCACATTAGCGGCTTTGGAGAAGTAAAGATTAACAAATATGGCTCGGCTTTTCTGGACGAAATCAATCAATATTGTACTGAGAATGACTTGGATTCTCGCATGTCTCAACTCAGGCGAAGAAGTAGAAAGAAGCAGCGTTCGAAACCTAAATCTGATACTAAACAGCAAACCTACGATTACTATCAGCAGGGTAAAACGATTGCTGAGATTGCCCAAGTACGAGGTTTAAGCACCACCACCATTAGTAGTCATTTAGCCCACTTCGTGCAAGATGGCTCCTTAGACGTTACTGAGTTAGTCGATTCCGCCACTATTACTAAAATTGAAAATACCATCTACGTACACGGCGACCGAGCTCTGAAACCCCTCAAAGACGCATTGGATGACAACATCACTTATGATGAGATACGGCTGGTGATTGCTCATCTACGACGATAGAGTATTGTAATATTCTATCACTCTCGTACAGAATACTTTAACAACTGACTACAGATTAGATAGGAGTATCTTTGAAAGGTTAAAAAAGGAAATAAATTCTATTTTCTAAAGATTACGA
>CAKZPJ010000270.1 GCA_937138955.1 uncultured Flammeovirgaceae bacterium
GGGAGAGCGAGGGCGCGAAATAGTACAAGCCAAATTCAGTCAGAAGGTAGTAGTCGATAAATACGTTCGAGCCATAGACGAAATGAATGTAAACTAAAAAATTGTTATGGGAAGCATTTTCTTTTCCCAGTTATTATCATAAAATTGCTTATAGGCAATATGGAGATAAGAAAAACATCAATTGAAGGATTAATAGAGATTATCCCGAATGTATATCGGGATAGTCGTGGGTTCTTTTTGGAAACATTTCATATAGAGAAATACCGAGAAATTGGCGTAGATCGGCAATTTGTCCAGTCGAACCAATCCTATTCAACCAAAGGAGTACTACGAGGGCTACATATGCAGTTGCCACCTTATCAACAGGGAAAACTAGTAAGTGTGAGCCAGGGCAAGGTTCTAGATGTAGCGGTTGATCTTCGGAAAGATTCCCCTACTTTTGGGCAGTATGAGAGTATCATCTTAGATAGTGAGAGATGTAATCAATTCTACGTGCCCGAAGGGTTTGCCCATGGCTTTGTAGCACTAGAAGAAAGTGTTTTTAGCTATCAGTGTACCAATGTCTATAATAAAGCTTCTGAAGCCGGAATTATCTGGAATGATGCGGATCTTGCTATCGATTGGGAGCTGGAAAAGTATGATATTCAGAAACCCATCATTTCCGACAAAGATTTGGCGTTGCCTCGTTTATCCGAATACCAGAAAAAAAGTACTTAAGAATTATTCTATTGAAAATATTCTTCCGTTTAACGATTATCAGTGTTTTTTTATTATTTCTTCTGAGTGCCTGTGGGGCGTATCGTAATCGTATTTTATTTAGTGCCGACCAGGAAACTCTTAAGGAAGAATTACAGATAGCCGTAGAAGATGCCGACAAAAACTACATAATTCAACCGAATGATTTTTTGGAGGTGGAAGTATATACAAATGATGGTGAATTACTGATCGACCCTAACCAGGAAATTGCCCGAGAGGTAGGTATGATGAACCAAAATAACCAAATGCGACAAATACCGCAGTATCTAGTACTAAGCAATGGTGTAGTAGAACTTCCTATGGTGGGTGAAGTGAAAATTTCCGACCTCACTTTGAAAGAGGCTACTGATCTATTAAAACAGCGATACGAAGAGTTTTACGAAGATACTTACGTATTACTGAGGTACGTAAATAAACGGGTAGTTGTGCTAGGGTCAGTAGGTGGACAAGTGATTCCTCTAGCGAATGAGAATATGAGCCTTATAGAAGTGTTAGCTTTAGCGGGTGGAGTCGGCATTGTCTCCCGAACTGATAATATTCGCCTTATTCGAGGTAACCTTGATGATCCGGAGGTGAGGCTTATTGACTTATCAACTATTGAAGGTATGAAGCAAGCATCATTAAAAATACTACCAGGTGATATAATATACGTACAACCCGTACAGCGGATAACCTCGGAGGTAGTTCGCGATATATCACCAATTTTTAGCTTAATAACCAGTACAATTACGTTAGTTCTACTAATAACTCAGTTATCCGAGTAAATAGATATGGCTCCTGATAACAAACTATCTTCTTACTACAACGGCAACCCCTCCGGTCAAATTGACCAGGGAAAGCTTATTCACTTATTCCGTAAGCACGTATGGTGGATCGTATTCATCGTAGTACTAACTAATCTAGCCGCCCATCTATATATTCGGTATACTCGCCCTGTTTATGAGTCTGAATCAGTAGTAAAACTAGGAGTTGAGAAACAGGCTAATATTTTAGGCATTAATACCTTAGAGCAGAATCTAGATAATATGGCAGGGGAGATGGAGCTGCTTAAGTCAGATCTATTCTTTACTAAAGTGGCTGAAATAGCCCGGATGGATATTAGCTACTACGCCCGGGGGCGGATAAAATTTCAGGAACGGTACCAAAATTCTCCCTTTCGGGTAGAATACGCAATTTACGATGCCAATGCGTACGACCATCCCTTCGATGTAGAAATACTAAATAACGAGCAGTTTGTATTTTCCTACGAAAAAGAGGGTGAAGTAGTATCGCGGGCGTACTTGTTTGGGGAAGAAGTTAGTAGTCCGGGGTTTCGCTTTGTAGTAACCCTTACTGGTGACTATGTATCACCTCGCGATGATGTGCGGTATTATTTCACCGTTAATAGCGAGAAAGCAGTAAAAAGTTATCTGTCTCAGAGCATGAACGTGGAGCCGGTTAATCTGAAGGCTAATACCATTCGTATTGGTTTTCAGGGGCACGACCGCCATAAGGTGCGGGATTTGGTGGCGATTATGGACTCAGTATATTTGGAGTATACGCTGGAGAAGAAGAACGAAGCTACTGAAAAGCAGATTGTGTTTTTAGATGAACAGTTAACCACGGTTGAAGACCGATTAGGAAGATACGAAACGTACTTTGAGGATTTTACCATTCAGAACCGAACCAACGACCTAAGTTCAGAAATTGGTGAAGCTATTGCTAAGCTAGAAGCCGTGGAGCTAAAGCGATTTGAGCTCACCCAAATGCAAGAGGCAATAGCAGACTTGGAAGAACAAGTAGAAAATGAAGAGATTATTCTCGCTGAACCTACACTATTCAATGAATATCCTTCAGACATAACTACCTACATTCAGGAGCTGAACAAGCTGGTTAGTGAACGAGAATTGCTGGCTGGATCGTACAAGGAGAAAACGTACGCTATTCAGCTTAAAGATCAACGGATTGCGCTTCTCAAGAAGAATATACTGGAGTTATTGCAAGGCTACCAAGCTAGCTTAGATCAGGAGACTAATGAGATAGCGAAAAATAAAGAAGAAATAGAAAAAGAATTCATACGCCTTCCGTCGCGGGGAACCGACTATAACCGGAATCAGCGATACTACGCTCTCTACGAAGAAATCTTTCTTTCACTGATTCAAAAAAAGAACGAATTAGAAATTGCCCGAGCTGGTACGGTAACCGACTTTGTGGTTCTGTCACCAGCCACTCTGCCGGGGGCTCCAGTAGCTCCCGAAGTCTTGTTAATACGGGGGGCAGGGGGAGTTGTTGGAGTGGTGCTTAGTGTAGCTTTTTTACTGATTGCATACGTGATGCACGATAAAATTAGTAGCCAGTCGGAACTGGAGCGTTACACGCAGGTACCGGTTGTGGGTAGTATCCCTAAATACAAGCGAGCCAAGTCTGTACCAGCAGTACTGGTTGTCAACGAATCGTCTAAATTAGCCGTTAGCGAAGCTTTTCGTACTATTCGTACCAATCTTCAGTTTATGGGGCTGAGTGGCAATCGTCAGGTGGTATCAGTGACTTCTACTGTAAGTACGGAAGGAAAAACATTTGTTGCCGTGAATTTAGCCAGTATTATGGCTATGTCGGGACGAAAGATAGTACTACTTGATCTGGATATGCGGAGACCAAAAATACACTTCGCTTTTGATACTGAAAATACAGCGAAAGGTATGAGTACTATCCTCATAGAGAAATATGCCTTAGACGATTGCATTCAGCATTCTAAGATAGATAACCTAGACTTTATTCCGGCGGGAGCTATACCCCCCAATCCAGCAGAACTAATTGGTAGTCAGAAGTTTACGGATACGCTAGAAGAATTGAAGAATCGGTATGATTTAGTAGTGATTGATACTCCTCCGGTCGGGCTGGTTACTGACGGAAGGCTGATAATGGAGAAAGCAGATGTGCCACTATATGTTGTTCGAGCCGACTTTTCTCGTAAAGTGTTCATCAAAAATATTGACCGTATTCAAACTACACGCAAACACGAAAATCTATCGCTGATTTTGAATAGTGTAGACTCAGTTAATGAGTACGGCTACGCCTACGAAAAGTACGGACAGAATTATTATACCTCCGAAGAACCGTTACCAGGAATAATCGAGAGAATCAAGAACATATTTGGTAAAAATAAATCGAGTAGCTGACTACTACGCACCTTTTTGTCTTGAGCGACATAGAACAAAGAGTACTCAGCATTTGGGCCGTTTAACTATTCAGTTATCTAACACTTTTACTTAAGAAGGATATTCCAGCGTAGCCTCTACCCGATAGTGTACGCTATCTCGGAAGATCATTTTTTGCGTCCCGCTACTCTGATATTTCGTAAGTAACGGACCTAGTTCAGTAGGCGATAACTGCATTTCCATTCTCCGTTCGGTACGATATAATACATTCTTTTCAAGAAAGACCGTTTCAATCTTTCGAACGTTCTGTAAAGTATCCTGATAATAAACGGCTAAGTACGGAATTTCAACATCAGCGGGTTGTTGAGCCCGGTAAATACGAATGTTCCATCCATTTGCTTGGTCAGTACTATCTTTTACTTGGTAGCGACCTTGTAGCACCGGACGGTTAATACTAGCCTCACTGAAAAGTTTGAGCGTTTCAACCCAATCGGTGCTATCTTTCTGCATAGCTTCTACTTCTTGTTGATCGTTGATAGTAGCCGTAATTTCTACTGAAGGACGTAGCGAATCTAAATGAGCAAGCTGCCGCTCTACCAAACCAGTTAAATCAAAATAAGGCTCCTGGTTTAGTTCTTCAGATACCTGGTTAGTATAATCACAAGAGGTAAAAGAAAAAAGAAAAAGGATAGTAGACAAAAATCTCATATCGTAAAAAACGGTAATCTTTGGCAAAAGTTAATAGTGTTCACGAATCATTTTAAAAGTAGCGAAGAAGTAAGCTCGACTTTACCACTTTGTGAAACTTAGATCGCTGAATAAAGACAATAGAAGACACATTCCAAATTTTTTTCTGAACATCGGGTCAAAAACTAGACATCCATTAATTCAAAAAGCCATTATTTTCGCTGGAAACAGCCTTTTCTGAATGTAGAAGAAGTAGTAAAGTCGAGATAAGCATTCTCATTTAAATAACTGATTTCAGTTTGACCATAACGGGTGGTCTTCGATAAATTCACGATAGTTTCAGATCCGGGCTCTATTAAATAGGTGGTCATAGGCATGGTGAAAAAGTTCTTACAATACCCTTGGTAATATTCTGATAAGGCAAACGCATCAAAATCTGGATATACTGATTTTAGAGGGTGTAGGTACTTTTATAGCTGACCCGCTTTTCAGTATATAGATTAAAAATAGGCTTCATTTGCTAGAAAAGCCATTTGAGAATTTTGATGCGTTTGCCCTATGTTCTATCTGTGATTTAAATTCATTTTGTTCTAGTTTTAATGCTCCACACATCAAATTTATGGTAGTGCCTCTAGGTTCATTTAGGTCATTTTCAATTCTTTGTATTGTTCTTAAATTGACCTTGGCTAATTCCTCTTGGGGAAATCCCTTTTTGCTTGCGCGCTTCGTAAATTACTTTTCCAACTGATTTCATGAATTTTAATTTATGTGCTAGCAAAACTACGAAAGGCCATTACAACGCTTTATGACATTCTCTTGACTTTTTTACTACACTTCTGCGGCATCATTAAACCATATGCGTGTTCAAATGGTCGCCAACAAATTGATAACGGCAATGAGTCTCCGTTATCTACCTGATATTGGCGGATAGCGGAGACTCATTGCCGTTATTTATCTTCTGGTGAGAACCTTAGCTACGATGTCTATTCTTAGGTAGCTTCGCCGTCTTAAGCATCTGGTTGGCTTTGTTCAGTTTATCTGGACAGATTATTTTATCCTTAAATTTTTCTAATGGTTCATCAATCGTAACGATGGGAATTTTGCGATTATTCAGTTCTTTTGGTGTTTTCATAAATGCAGTTTAACCAAATTTTCATTGAGCCAGAAAGCTATTGTGTTCTTCAGAAATGGACAGTCACCGCTTCATTACTCAGTTCCACCACTTTGTAGTCAATCAGATCAGCTTCTATTTGGTCTATATTTTTTTCGAGGAGAACAATCAAATCCTTGTTGACGATGTTGCCAATCGTAAGCATCAGTAACCTGCGCGGTTGGCCTTTCAGTATGAAATACTTGTAAAAATCTTCGTCCTTAGGTATAACTGTCCGGTTCTGCGCTACTGCCAACTGTATGATATTCATATCTTCGGTTTCATTCTTACGCGGGAGCTCGCGAGTATGAATGACATCGTGCCCTCTCTCCCTCAGCTGGGCGGCATACCGCCAAAAGACCAAACGCATTGGTAAATGAGCGTCTACCAGGAATAACATCTTACACAGTTACATTGTGGATACTTTTTACACGAATGGTCTCATTGGCGAAAAGAATACAAGCCTGTAGGTCTTCCTTTTCTAAGTCAGGGTAGTCTTCCGGAACTTCTTCGGTAGTCATACCCGCCGCGAGCAGATCAAGCATTACTTCCACCGGATAGCGCATATTGCGAATAGTTGGCTTTCCGAAGCTAACCTTCGGGTTTATCGTAATTCTTTTCAGCAATTCTTCTCTCATCGTATTGGTCACTGAATTTATTGGTGTTCTACGAAGATACAGTATTTTCTGTTTTTATTGTTAAGATACGATTCTCCTGGGTGCATAACAAGTTGTCGTAAAGATGTATAA
>CAKZPJ010000271.1 GCA_937138955.1 uncultured Flammeovirgaceae bacterium
CTAATCAAGTGGAGAAAATCACTAATCCCGAATCAGTTAAGGCGGATGAAGTAGATAACCTGCTACAATCTACCAAGTTGAAGGTAGGCGATTTGGTTTATTTACCACGAGGAATAGTCCACCGGGGAGTAGATGGAGTGCTGGCTCAGGTGATTACCATTCCTGGATTTATTCCCGGTTCAGAGATTGGTATTGACCACCATCTACATAGAATTAATGAGCGATTTGCCCAGCAACCCGACTTACCGTTGAATCAGGAGGCTTCGACTTCGGCAGTAATTCGGTAATTCGGTTTAGCGATAATCTATAGTTTTAAGCGAACTCCCACTCTACTTAGCCCTCCGGTAATGGCCACACACAGTAAAGCGAATAGGAAAGATTTGATCAAACCAAACCCTCCGGTTAGAAATACCTCTGGTAATTCCACTCCCGGTATGCTCATTACGAGGTAGGCGAAATAAGGAATCAGGTAGCACAGCAGAGTATTGTAGCCTGCGGGCTTGATAAATGAAAACCAGTGGGCTTTCTGCTTAAGATCAGTCAGCCAATAAGTACCAACAAAAGCTACAATTGAAATTGCTGAACACAAAAATAACCACGCTGGGGTAGCGCGTAGCTTGGAGATTCCCCAGAAAGTGCGGGTATAGAATCCTACTATTGTTAGTAGCCCCACCAAAACCAGAAAGAGAATGATCATTTTCTGAGGAGATGCTTGCTTGCGGTATAGTTGAAATAATCGAGTGATGAGTACTCCACCCATCGTAAAACCAGCTAGAGTTCCCCCGCTGATTGGGCTAGGAATAATGGTTAGCCAACGGGGAGTATAACTGGCACTGTGTATTGCACTAAGTACGCAAAATATCACCCAAGCCAGCAGTAACACATAAATATTATTCTTGGCGAAGGTCATAATGAGGGCACTAGCTAAGTAAGCCCATCCGATTAACCCTAAAATGCCCCACCAGTGGGTAGAGAAATATATTGTTTGGCCCTCCTGATCACCTCGGTAAAAAAAAGCTAGCGCAATTAATAATCCGGCTCCTAGTAACCGAGCCACCCGAACAAATCGTTTATCAGTTGACTTTGAGTAAGAATTCCAGATTAGGATGAAAGAGATACAGCACAAAGTCCCCCATATTAAGCGGGGCATACCAGTCTCTGCTTCAGAGATGTACTGCCCATTAACTAAGAACAATCCCATAATTAGCAAAGCTGCTGAACGGATCAAGATATGCTGAACAATCTGCCCGGTAGTATCGCCCTTCTTCCGCCGACTCTGAATAGCAAACGGAATGGACATACCGACGATAAAGAGAAATACCGGAAAAATAGTATCGGCCAATCCCATGCCATCAGCCTCATAAGTAACGTGTCCTAGCCAATTTGGAATATCGGTTAATGACCACAGATCGTTGACAAAGATCATGAGCACCATGGTAATCGCCCGTAAAATATCAATAGAAGCTAGACGAGTACTTGCCGTAGTTTGGCTTAGTGGGGTAGCTAATACGGGTTCAGTTTTAGTCTGCGGCATAGTTTCTCGTAGTAATTGCCGAGTTAAGATAGGGAAAAAAGGCGTTTATTGTCCGCTGAAAGCAAGAACTAGGCTTCACAGCATACTAAATTTCAGTCTAAAAATTTGTATTTTAGCCATTGAATATTCTAGCTTATGAAAACACTGCCTCTCTTTGGTAGCCTATTATTTCTGTTGTCTACCGCCTCGCTGTTTGGGCAAAATGCTAATCTGCCCGACGATCTACTCTCTGAAGACTTCCACGCTGAACGGCGCGAAGCACTTCGAGCTAAGATGCCCAATAATTCGGTAGCCGTTATTTTTTCTAATCCGGTGCGAAACCGCGCTAATGACGTAAACTATGTCTACCATCAAGACCCCAACTTCTACTACCTGACCGGTCACCGCGAGCCACATTCAGTATTGTTGCTATTCAAGGAAAAGCAGCGCATAGAGGGTAAGCAGACTGATGAGTTAATAGTAGTTAGGCAGCACAACGCCCTGAAAGAACTATACGACGGTGCTCGGCTGGGTAAAAAGGGAGCACAAACTGACCTTGGTTTTTCGGTAGCTTACGAAGGTCCCTCTTTCGCTGATCTTCCTATTGACTTTTCTAAGTTTGACCAAGTACTATTTTACGATTTCCAAAATGATGTGCGCGATACGAAAGAGAAAGCTGATTTGTATGACCTGATCGCGACTTTTAAGCAGAAAGTTGGCTATCCAGAAAATTCTTCTCCAACACTACAGCTAGAACCCCAGCAAAATAATCTGGATACGAAAACGCTGGATAGCCTAATGCAGGAGTTGCGTGGCATCAAAACGGCAGAGGAGCTGGATCTGCTTCGCAAAGCAGTCAAAATTTCAGCATTAGGACAAAAGGAGGTGATGAAAGCAATTCGTCCGGGAATGTCGGAACTGGAGGTACAGGGAATGCACGAGTTTATTTACAAAAAATATAAAGCTGAGTACGAGGGTTACCCCAGTATTGTAGGAGCGGGGCACAACGGCTGCGTACTGCACTACATTGAAAACTACAAACCGGAAATTGAAGATGGTGAACTGATTCTGATGGACTTGGGTGCTGAGTACCACGGTTATACCGCTGACGTAACCCGCACTATTCCGGTGAACGGGAAGTTTACCAAAGAGCAAAAAATTATTTACGATTTAGTATACCAAGCCCAGGAAGCCGGAATGAAGGTATGCCGGGACGGAGCTACTTTTAAAGAAATTTATAATGCCACCGCTGAGGTAGTTAACCAAGGGCTACTGGAGTTAGGAATATTCAAGAGCCTAGAAAAAGAGGATATGATTAATCCGGCCACTGGGCGCAATCGCTACTACCCCCACGGCTGTTGTCACCACATTGGCCTAGATGTACATGACAAAGGCCATTACGACACGCTACGAGCCAATATGGTGATTACGATTGAACCGGGTATCTACATTCCCGAAGGCAGCCCCTGCGATCCCAAGTGGTGGGATATTCCTGTACGGATTGAAGATGATTTTCTAGTGACCGAAGATGGCTACGAATTGCTGTCGGACGCTGCCCCTCGCAAAAGCGAAGAGGTAGAGAAAGTAATGAAACAGCCTAGCTTCTTTAACGAAGTGGATTTACCTACGTTGGGTGGGGAAGAATAAACGACTTATCAATTTCGGGTAGGCAATTCAAAGTGCGCTCGGAAGTGATCTTCCAACTTAGCTAAGTATTCGGTTGTGCCTGCTTCACCCTCATTTGGAGCCCAACTGGCAAATTCTTTATCGGTAGCTGCATCGTAGGGTCCGGGCTTGACTTCCAGCACGACCGTATCCGGCTCCAAAGCGATGAAGGTGTGCCACACTCCCGCTCGGTAGTCTACTCCGAATACTCCTTTTTTAGGATTTATATACACAAAGTCTTCGGGCTGGTACGTTCCATCATCCGCGAAACGAACAAATCCTAAACTACCCTGAATGGCTAATACCGCTTCCGCCTTGGGAACGGCTACGTGCCGATGTGGCGCGACATAGGTGCCTGGCTGAAAAGCGTTGAGCATCCGTTGCAAAATATCTTCGTCCCCGGTATGCAGCACGTGGATATTTCGCTGGCGATCACTGTCGCGAGCATCTTGGGCTTTTTGGTCAATCAACGCTTGGTCAATGATGGCAGTATGCTGGTGTTGAGATAGCGTAGCGGCGGGTGAGATGTGGTGAAGTTTAGCCATTGTTTTGCTCCTATTCTAACGTAGTTCAAAAGTAGCTTGCATCGGTTTTGCCGACCCTAAAGCTAGGGAGCGTTCTCCAGGCGAAGCTCCGCCTACCGTAACCTGAAATTCTCCCTTTTCCCACTGAGACTGCCCTTCTTCGTCAATCAACTGCATAGCTTCCGAAGGGAGCGTAAACGTGACAGTAGTTTGTTGTCCGGGAGCTAAACGCACCCGGTGAAATTCTTTTAGGGAGTAAAGCGGAACTCGTACTGATGCTTCCTGGTCGGTGAGGTAACACTGTACTACTTCTTCCGCTTCATTATCGCCGGTGTTCTTTACAGTGACTTGCACTTGTAGGGAATCGCCTCGTTTGAGTTTGTCAGTGCTTAACTCAATGTCTTGGTAGGTGAACTGCGTGTAGCTCAGCCCAAATCCGAAAGGGTACAGAGGTTCTTCTTCCATATATCGGTAGGTACGACCGGGCATAGCGTACTCTTCGTAGGGAGGAAGCTGGTCTACCGAACGGGGAAAAGTAATCGGCAATCGTCCCGAAGGAGATACTTCACCGAACAATATATTCGCAATAGCGGTGCCGCCCGCTTCACCGGGGTACCAAGCGTAGAGTACCGCATCGGCCAGTTCGTGTACTTTGGGCATGGCTACCGGACTGCCCCCGGTAAGCACTACAATGATTGGTTTGGTATTATCCTTTCTGAGTTTCTTCAGAAAGTCCACTTGGTTCTGGGGCAACCGGACGTCAAAGCGGTCGCTTTTGGTGGGCGAAGCCAGTGATTCGCCCTCTTCGCCTTCCAACAAACCGGATAACCCCATGACCACTACCATTGCATCAGCTTCCTTGGCGTCGCCGGAAGTCCAGTCTACCGGATTAATATTTTTCCGATCTAACAAAAATCCGTGACGATAATCTACTTTAGTGCCAGCGTCTACCTTACCCGCAATTCCTTCCAATACTGTGCTTAAATTAGGGGTAACTCCGTTATAGTTCCCTAATAATACATCGCCGTTAGTAGCGTTAGGTCCTAAAACATAGAGATATTCCATATCAGTACGGAGCGGAAGTACGCCATCATTCTTGAGCATTACTACTGATTTCTCAGCTGTTTGAAGAGCTAATGCTTGATGCTCCGGCGAGTTGATCACATCAGGACTAATACTGGCAAAAGGGTTTCGCTCCGGCGGGTCCATCAGTCCTAGGCGAAAACGGGTTCGTAGCAGAGGGTACAGAGCCTGGTCAATTTCTTCTTCTAAGATAAGATTTTGTTCAACGGCTCCATTTAGGTAAGGCGAGGTGCTACCGCAGTTCACGTTCACTCCGTTGCGGAAGGCTAAAGCCGCCGATTCTTCCGGGCTTTCGGTCACTTTATGATACTCATGAAAATCTACCAACGCCCAGCAGTCGGAAGTAACGTGTCCGTCGAAGCCCCACTGGTCGCGAAGAATGTCCTGAAGTAAAAAAGAGCTCCCGCAGCAGGGTTCACCGTAGGTACGATTGTAAGCACACATCACGATCTCCACGTCAGCTTCCTTCACCAGTGCCTCAAAGGCCGGAAGGTAGGTTTCATGAAAGTCTTTCCGGGGTGGAGTGGCGTTGAACGTATGTCGCTCGCCTTCCGGACCACTGTGTACTACGTAGTGTTTGGCACAAGCAGCCGCCTTTAAGTAAGTAGGATGATCGCCCTGTAAACCTTTAACATAAGCTACTCCCATCCGGCTGGTCAGATAAGGGTCTTCTCCGTAGGTTTCCTGCCCTCGGCCCCAGCGCGGGTCGCGGTAGATATTGACGTTGGGCGACCAGAACGTAAGTCCGGTGTAGCGGCCTCGGTTGCCCAATGCTTGAGCAGCTTCATATTTGGCTCGGGCTTCATCGCTGATGGCAGTCGCCACCCGAAACAGTAAGCTATCGTCAAACGTAGCGGCTAGTCCAATGGCTTGAGGAAATACGGTAGCTCGCCCATTACGAGCTACTCCGTGCAGGGCTTCGTTCCACCAGTTATAAGACGGAATGTTCAACCGATCAATGGCCGGCGCCTCATAGCTAAGTTGAGCGATCTTCTCATCCAGCGTCAATTGACCAATCAGATCATTGATCCGATCCTCCATCGGCAAGTCAGGATTACGAAACGGCTCAGATTGCGCCCAGGCATCAGTGCTGATAATACTCAGTAAAACGAGAATAATAGGTAGTTGCTGAGGTTTCATGATCGCATATAGTTTAGCTGTAAAAACAGTTTTTTATCAATTAGGGACCAGTAGTGATTCTCCGGTCATTTCTTCCGGTTGGTCAATTCCCATGATTTCTAGAATAGTCGGAGCAAAATTGAATAGATTACCGTTGTTCAGTTTACCTTGGTAATCATCATCTACCATAAAGCAGGGAACCGGTACGGTAGTATGCTGGGTATGAGGCGAACCGTCGGGATTTTTCATACGGTCAGCATTGCCATGGTCAGCTAGTACAATGGCAGCGTAACCGTTTTCCAGCGCGGCAGTCAGTACTTCCTTAGCACAGCCGTCTACCGTTTCGCAGGCTTTCACCGCCGCGTCAAAATCGCCGGTATGGCCTACCATATCAGGGTTGGCAAAATTAAGGCAAATGAAATCAACATTGCCTTCCTTTATCTTGGGAATGATTGCGTCCCGAATATCGTAAGCGCTCATCTCTGGTTGCAAGTCGTAAGTGGCTACTTTAGGCGACTGGCACATGATACGCTCTTCACCCTCAAACTCGGCTTCTCTCCCGCAGTTGAAAAAAAAGGTTACGTGCGGATATTTCTCGGTCTCAGCAATCCGAATTTGCTTTTTGCCGTTTTCTGCCAAAATTTCCCCCAGCACTCGGCTGATAGGTTTATTATCAAATAGAATATCTACGTCTTTAAACGTATCGTCGTACTCAGTCATGGTGAGGTAGCGCAAATCCAGTGGTTTCATTTTCTGCTCGGGAAATTCTTTCTGCGTCAGTGCCACCGTAATCTGCCTAGCTCGGTCAGTGCGGAAATTGAACGAAAGCACTACGTCGCCTTCCTCAATCTTGGCTACCGGCTCACCGTTTTCAGTAATTACAATCGGCTTAATGAATTCGTCGGTAACATTATTATCGTAAGAATGCTGAATACCCTCAGTGGCACTTTCGGCTCGGCTACCTTCGCTATGCACCAGTGCATCGTAAGCCAACTTAGTGCGTTCCCAGCGTTTGTCCCGATCCATCGCGTAGTAGCGCCCGATCACCGTAGCTACTTTTCCGGTAGTCTCGACCATATGCTCCTCTACTTCTGCTAAATAGTGTTTACCACCTTTAGGATCAGTATCGCGTCCATCGGTAAAGGCGTGCAAAAACACTTTATCAAGTCCCGCCTCTGATGCTGCGGAGCACAGGCCTTTTACGTGATTGATATGAGAGTGCACCCCACCGTCCGAAACCAGCCCTATGAAGTGAACCTGCGCGTCATTTTCTTTAGCGTACTTGAGCGCATCCTGCAACGCTTGTTTTTCTTTCAGCTCACCATGTTCAATAGCGGTGTTGATGCGTTCCAACATCTGGTACACGACTCGACCAGCGCCCAAATTCATATGACCTACTTCGGAGTTGCCCATCTGCCCGTCGGGTAGCCCTACTGCTTTTCCCGAGGCTTGTAGCTGGCTGTGGGCGTATTTATCGTATAAAGAATCTACGAAGGGCGTATTGGCTTGATCTACGGCCGAAACTTCCGGGTTTTCGGCGATTCCCCAGCCGTCGAGTATCATTAAAATTGCTTTCTTATTCATGGTTAGATTTGGTGATTGAAAAAATATTTTGTAGTTCGGTAATGCGATTGAAAGTCGTATTTCGCAAATTTGTTTCTAAAGCTAAATTAGTTATTTATCCCATTTTTCTATGTCACTACAGCTATCGGAAATCCATATCTACCCAATAAAATCACTAGGTAGTATTCGTCTATCAGAAACAGTACTTACTGAGCGAGGCTTAACCCACGATCGTCGTTGGATGCTGATAGATAAACAAGGGTTTCTTACGCAGCGCGAAATTCCGAAGATGGCTCTGCTGAAAGTTTCGCTTCAAGCTAATTATCTGGAAGTTCGTAGTCCGAATATGGCATTGCCACTCTCAATTCCACTAACCATTCAGTCTGATGCACCCACCAAACCGGTGCCGATCTGGGATGATACTACTACTGCTCAACCAGTGAGCGAGGAAGCAGATAAGTGGTTTAGTAAAGCTTTGGATCACCCTTGCTCACTGGTGTATATGCCTGACTTCAGCGAGCGAACTAAAGTGGGTAAGACCAGTGGTAAGGCACAACTTGTAAATTTCGCTGACAGCTACCCTGCCTTACTTATTGGTCAAGCTTCCCTAGACGATCTTAATACTCGTTTGGCAGAACCTGTGCCTATGAGTCGCTTTCGTCCAAATTTAGTGTTTACTGGGGGAGACGCCTATGAGGAGGATCAATGGCATGGATTCAGAGTAGGAAATGCCCTGTGTTGGGCTGAGAAATCCTGCGTCCGCTGTATAATCATTACCATCAATCAGGAAACTGCCGAACAAGGTAAAGAACCTTTAGCAACATTAGCTAAACACCGTAAACAGCAAAATAAAGTATTGTTTGGGCAAGGGATCTTTCTAGAAGCTGAAAAAACTATTCGGATCGGAGATGCCATTCAGGTAAAGACAAGGAAGCCAAATATTTCGTAAATTAAGGAGTAGAACCAATGGGATTAGCTAATGGAAAAGTTTGAATTGAATGTAGCCGCATTTGGTCGTTTGTCCGACGAAGAATTCTTTCACTTCTGCCGGGATAACGATGATCTGCGAATTGAGCGCGATGCTAACGGAAAAATAGTTATTATGGCTCCTACTGGAAGTTTATCAGGAAACAGAAACGCGAATCTGCTTACCGACTTTGTTATTTGGAGTCGGAAGTATAAAAAAGGATACATATTCGACTCATCAGCTGGTTTCACGCTGCCCAACGGGGCTACTCGCTCCCCAGATGTTTCGTTTGTTCTGAAGGATCGGTGGCAAGCTCTTTCCCAAGACGAGCAGGAGGTATTTGCCCCGGTCTGCCCTGATTTCGTTCTGGAGCTTCGTTCCAGAAACGATAGCTTAAAGGAGTTGCAAAGCAAAATGAAAGAGTATCTGGCTAACGGTACTACTTTCGGCTGGCTTATCGATCCCTACGAACGGAAGGCCTATATCTACGATACCCAGCGGGAGGTGGAAATTGTTGACGACTTCGCTCACCCGCTACGGGGGCGGTATTTCATGGATGATTTTGAAATTAC
>CAKZPJ010000272.1 GCA_937138955.1 uncultured Flammeovirgaceae bacterium
TTCGTCCAGTTTGTTAAAGCTACTATCCGAGAGAAAAACCAAGTGAAAGAACCACTAGCAAAGTAAACACAAATTAATTAACCTTTTACGCTCATATTTCGAACTTTGGTTCGTCATTTAAGTGTATCAACGTATTAGTATTTATTGACGCTAACTGTATATGGATAAGAATCAAGCGATTGGGTTCGCCCTACTAGCGCTACTACTCATTGTATATTTTCAGTTTTTTGCCCCAGAACCGGTTCCAGTTACCGAACCAGCATCGGTGCAAGAAGAGAATTCTGCCCCGAATACGCAGCAACCGGTTTTAGAAAATAAGCAGCCAGCTGCAACTCTTGACTCACTACCCGACTCCGTGCAAAATGCGGCCAATCGGCAGCAATTTGGAGTATTTGCCGCAGCGGCAAGCGGAGAAGAAAGAACGTTTACGCTAGAGAACGAAAACATGCGGGTTCGTTTTTCTACCCAAGGGGGGCGTCCGGTATTCGTACAGATGAAAGATTACGAAGCCTACGGCGGCGGTGCTGTGGATCTACTCACTCCTGAAACCAGCGAGATACGCTTGGTGGCTCCCACCGCTCAGGGAGAAATTGACCTTTACAAGCTATTTTATTCATCATCCTCTAACGATCAGCAACTAACTGCGGATGATACTACTACTGTAGAATTTGTGGCGAACCTAGAAGGAGGTAGAAAAATACGGCAAACCTACCGCTTGGCTGGGCAAGGGTACGAAATATTTTATAAAATCAGTTTGGAGAACGCTAGTGGAATTATTCAAGACGAAACGCTTACCTTTCTTTGGAATGATGAACTACAAGTAGTGGAGAAAGATGGGAAAGAAAGCCGTACACGCGGATCGGTAAAATACTATACTGATGAGCTTGACGATCTAACACTGCTCCAGACACCTGGAGAAACCGAAACCGAGTTGATTGAAGAACCAGTAGTATGGTTAGCCATGAAACAGCGGTTCTTTTCTTCCAGTATTATTGCCGAAGAGGCCTTTCCAAAAGCTCTTATTACGTTAGAAGCCCCTCCCGAAGCATCCAATATTGTGCAGACTATAGGGCTTCAAGTGCCTACTCCACTCAACAATGGCAGCTTTTCTTTCAAGTACTACTTTGGGCCCAACGATCAGCGTATCATGGAAACGGTAGCCGTCGATTTTGAAGATAATATTGACTGGGGCTACTTCATCGTAAAACCCATTAGTAAGCACGTTATCTCCCCGCTCTTTCATTTTTTAGAACGGTTTTCTAGTAACTACGGACTGATTATCGTTATAGTCGTACTAATTCTTAAAACAGCTCTCTTTCCGCTCACTTACAAGTCTTACATCTCAATGGGTAAGATGAAGGTCTTGAAGCCTGAGTTAGACGAACTGAAAGAAAAGCATGGCGATGATATGGCCGCCATGCAGAAAGAGCAAATGCAACTGTACCAAAAAGTAGGCGTTAATCCGATTAGCGGTTGTATTCCGATGGTGCTACAAATGCCCATTTTGCTTTCTATGTTTTTCTTCTTCCCTAATTCAATTGAGTTACGGCAAGAGCCATTCTGGTGGACTGATGACTTATCTACCTACGATGCCATCGTAAGCTGGAACGCCAATATTCCTTTGGTGAGCGATTTCTATGGGAATCATATTAGCTTATTCGTTTTATTAATGACGCTATCGCAACTATTATACACTTGGTCTAATAGCCAAGTAACTAGCGTGCAAGGTCCAATGAAATCGCTTCAGTACGCTATGCCAGTAATGTTTATGTTTATTTTGAATTCATTTCCAGCGGCACTTAGTTTTTACTATCTCGTTTCTAACCTCGTTACTTTTGGACAGCAGGCCATCATTCGACGTTTTGTAGATGATGACAAAATTCGGCAGAAGTTGGAGGAGAATAAAAAGAAAAATAAGAATAAGAAAAAATCAAAGTTTCAGATGAAGTTAGAAGAGGCGATGAAAGCTACCGAGGAAAATAAAAAGAACAAGTCCAGTAATCGTGGGGGATCGCCCCGCGGGACGGCCCCTCGTAAGAGCTAAATCAGTATGGAAGTCACTGAAGTGAAAGCTCGAAGAAAGAAAAAATTAGGAAGCTACCCTTATGTAAGCGTAGTGTTCAGCATCACGCTGGCCCTTTTCGTTATTGGATTATTCGGTCTACTTCTGCTTTATGCAAACAAGCTCACCCAAGTCATTCAAGAGAATGTTGAAATTCAGGTATTTTTGAACCAGTCCATTTCTCCCAGCGATCGGCTAAAAATTCAGAAAACTTTGGCCAGTAAAGAATATATTGAGCCGCAAGAAGGACAAGAAACCGTCGTTTTTATATCTAAAGACGAGGCTGCCCAGGAGTTTATTGAAGAAACGGGTGAAGATTTCCGGCAATTTTTAGGCGAAAACCCGCTTCGCGATGCTTTCGTTATCCACGTAAAGCCCGAGTATTATGCTCCGAATGAGCTTAGTAAAATTAAACTCGATATTGAACGCTTACGTGGAGTCTTTGAGGTTGCCTACGTAGAAAGCCTAATTGATGCAATTAATCAAAACGTAACCAAAATAAGCGTAGTACTGATTGGTTTTGCAGTATTACTGATGATCATTGTTGCGATCTTAATCAATAATACTATTCGGCTGGCGCTATTTTCCCAACGCTTTCTGATTCGAAGTATGCAATTAGTCGGAGCGACTGCTTCTTTCATTCAACGCCCTTTTCTTATGCGCTCGTTGTTTCATGGTGTACTGGGTGGTATATTCGCTGGCGGTTTACTGTTTGCTATTATTCAGTACGCTCAGCAACAGGTAGACGATTTATCTCAATTACAAAGCACGGAGGAGCTCATTATTCTACTGGTTAGCTTATTAGTTCTCGGCGGATTGGTTGGGTTTATTAGTACGTACCGAGCGGTAAAGAAATATTTGAGAATGTCTTTGGATCAGCTTTATTAAAAAATGTTAAATACGTGTGTTTAGGTGTTAACGTGTTCGGGTGTTTATGAAATACTCAGTAACTTTACCCAGCATATAACATGGACACCTGAAAACCCAAACACCAGAACACAATAAAATATGTCAGATAAAAACCTGCTCCCTTTTGGTAAGAAGAACTATCGGCTCATGCTGGCTGGTATTGTGGTTGTGATCCTTGGATTCGTTTTAATGTCGTTGGATACCGAACCCTACGGCTTTGGTTTTCTAGGCTTAACTCTGGGTCCGTTGGTGGTTTTGGCAGGTTTTATCTTAGAATTCTTTGCTATTCTCTCCAAACCGGAGTAAAATTACGCTTCCTTCCTGACCTGCCTAATTAATTTTTACAGTTTATGACAATAATTGAGGCGATTATCTTAGGTATCGTTCAGGGTCTTACTGAGTTTTTACCCGTCAGCAGCAGTGGACATATTGAGCTAGGCACCGTGCTGCTAGGGGTTCAGAGTAAAGACAACCTTCTTTTTTCAGTAGTTGTCCATTGCGCCACCGCTCTAAGCACTATCGTTATTTTTCGGAAGGATATCGTGGAAATTATTCAAGGCGTGTTTCGCTTTGATTGGAATGAGGAAACCGCTTACGTAGCCAAAATTATCGTTTCCATGATTCCAGTTGGGTTAGTGGGTGCGCTATTTAAAGATGAAATAGAAGCTTTTTTTGGGGGAAAAGTATTATTGGTTGGTATTATGCTTCTTATCACCGGAACACTGTTAGCCCTAACCTACTATGCCAAAAAGCAACCTGGACAAGTCACTTTTCCTAAGGCCTTGATTATTGGATTGGCTCAGGCGTTTGCTATCATGCCTGGCATTTCCCGTTCAGGGGCTACTATTGCCACTGCTTTGCTGGTAGGAGTAGAAAAAGAGCGAGCCGCCAAATTTTCTTTTCTGATGGTGCTAGTTCCTATTCTAGGGGCCTCCTTGCTTGAAGTGTTAGATTACTTGGAAGAACCAGCGGTTGCATCCACCATTTCCGGATTAGCTTTGGTACTCGGTTTTTTTGCAGCATTCATATCAGGGCTACTAGCTTGCCAGTGGATGATTGCCATTGTGAAACAAGGCAAGCTTATCTACTTTGCTATTTATTGCTTCATTGTAGGAACTATCGCCATTCTTAGTACGTGGTTTATTTAGCATGACTAGTATTTCGCAATCTAATTCTCAGCATCCCCATTTACCTTCCTCTCAGCAATTTGATTTTGCCGCCGGTGAAATGCTGCTTGTTGACAAACCTTTAGAATGGACCTCGTTTGATGTGGTCAAAAAAATGCGGGGGTTGGTCAAGGTAAAAAAGGTTGGGCACGCCGGTACCCTTGATCCACTAGCTACCGGACTACTCGTACTCTGTACCGGAAAAATGACCAAACAGATTGAGCGTTTTCAAGGAATGGAGAAGGCGTATGAAGGTACATTAGTACTTGGGAAAACAACCCCTTCTATTGATCTGGAAACTGACTTTGATAGCGATCATCCTACCGAGCACGTTACATTACCTCAGCTTGAAGAAGCTCGCCAGAAGTTTATAGGGCTAATTAGTCAAATTCCACCTCAGCACTCTGCCATTAAAGTGGATGGTAGACGGGTGTACAAATCGGCTCGCCAGGGGAAAAAAGTAGAAATCAAACCTCGTGAAGTTCATATGAAAGCCTTTGATTTTACCGAGACTACGCTTCCTGAAATTCGGTTTTCCGTAGTTTGTTCTAAAGGTACTTACATTCGCAGTCTAGTTCGGGATTTAGGGCAAGAGCTTGGAGTAGGTGCTTACCTCAAAGAACTTCGGCGCACCCGAATTGGTCACTTAAACGTAAGTGATGCTCACACAATTTCCGAGTGGTCCACCCTACTGAAACCGTCTGAAGAATGAAAATTCATCATCAGGGTCAAATTCAAGTCCCCCCCCAGCGACCAGTCGTCACCAGTGGCCCTTTCGACGGGGTTCATATTGGGCACCAGAAAATTTTAAACCGCCTACAAGAATTGGCGAAGGAAGTAGGTGGCGAAACGGTAGTACTTACCTTTTGGCCGCATCCCCGTCTGGTGTTAAAAGATGATAAAAGTTCTCTTAAACTACTTAATACCTTTGATGAAAAAGCCCACTTATTGGAGCAAGCTGGCATCGATCACTTAGTACAGATTCCTTTTACCGAAGAATTCTCGCAGCTTTCACCCGAAGAATATGTACAGCGAATTCTGATTGACCAGCTTGGTACAAAGTTTCTGGTAATTGGCTACGATCATCGGTTTGGCCGTAATCGTGAAGGTGATTTTGACTATTTAAAACAGAACGCTACCGATTTTGGCTTTCAAGTGGAAGAAATTCCTCGTCAAGATATTGACGATATTGGGGTAAGCTCTACTAAAATCAGGGAATCTTTAGAAACTGGCAGTGTTGCTTTGGCTCATTCGTACCTGGGAAGATACTACCAGATAAGCGGTACAGTGGTAGATGGAGATAAAATCGGGCGAGGGCTAGGGTTTCCCACGGCTAATGTCTCCGTGGAAGAAAAATATAAGCTCATTCCGGCTGATGGCATATACGCCGTTCATGTTTTTCTTGAGGAACAACGTTTTGGTGGTATGCTCTATATTGGCAATCGCCCTACGTTAGCCGGAAAAACTAAAACTATTGAGGTTAATATTTTCGACTTCGATCAAGATATTTACGGCCAAAAACTAACCGTCTTATTTTTAGAACACATTCGGGGAGATATGACATTAGATGGCTTACCCGCTCTTACTGCCCAATTAGAAAAAGACCGCACTAATGCACTAGCTATTTTGCGGAACAATAGCTAAATAGCTTTTCCCGTTTCAAGGATAGCCTATTGAATCACTTTGATAGTGCTACAAGATATAGCATAAACCGAAATAATGCCTTTCATAAGCTCTATACTTACGTTACTATCGTTCGTTCATCCGTTTCATATCAGTGTAACTAGTATTTACCACGCCTCAGAAGAGAGCAGTTTACAGATTACCGTAAAGATATTTGCCGATGATTTAGAAGAAGCACTCAATCGAGATACTAATGGAGCTACTACCTATGTTGATGTGCTCAATCCACCGAACCCCATTCGCCTAGATTCTATTGTTCAGAATTATTTACAAAAGCATCTGGCTTTTACTGTCAACGAAAAAACTACTCAGCCCCAATTTTTAGGCTTCGAGCGAGAAGATCTCACTATGTGGTGCTATTTAGAAGTTACGGCGGTGAAGAAGCTAGAAAAAGTGACTGTACAAAACACATTGTTGCTCAACACGTTTGAAGATCAGGCGAATATTGTTCATGTGCGGGCCAATGGAATAGTTAAAAGTATGAAGTTAGCTCACGACCAAACCGCCGATACGATAACTTTTTAAACTAAACGTTACTTTTAATCGTGAGAACTGTACTTCTTTCTTTAGGACTTGGGCTATTTCTAATTTTATCGGCCTGCGACGAAAACGATAACCTTCAGGTATTTTCCTTAGATCAAGAAATTCAGCTCGGTCGGCAACTGGATTCCTCTATTGTAAATAATCCTCAGGAATACCAAGTTCTAGATTCAGTTCGGTATGCTAACGCCTACAACTATTTAGAAAATATATTCTTTGGCATTTTACGTTCAGAGGAAGTTGCTTATCGGGAAACTTTTCCGTGGCAAATAAGGATCATTCAAGATGATAGCACGCTAAACGCTTTCGCTGCTCCCGGCGGATATGTTTACGTATATACCGGTTTAATTAAATATTTAGACAGCGAAGATGATTTAGCCGGAGTGCTCGGTCACGAAATTGCCCACGCTGATTTACGGCATTCTATGCGAAACATTCAGCGACAATACGGCATTGGTATTCTTCTCAGCTTAATACTAGGCGACAACGGCAACCAACTGGCTCAAATTGTAGGACAACTTGCGGCAGGAGCAGCCGGTTTATCATTCAGTCGAGAATTTGAAACCGAAGCCGACGAAGCTTCGGTGGAGTATCTTTCCCAAACATCGTACAACTGCGCTGGAGCCCGGTCATTTTTTCAGAAGCTGACCGAAGATGGTAAAACCAGCGGAATACCCACTTTTCTAAGTACGCACCCTAACCCCAACAATCGCTTTGAGAACATTACCAAAAAAGCGGAATCGATAGGTTGCAGTACTCAGCCCTATAACCCTTCTTCTTACCAAGTTTTTCAACAAATGCTACCCGGTAGTACTCTTTAAGTAGGTTGAATTGAGGGAACTTCGTAGTTTTGAGGGCACACAATGTATCTTCAACTATGAAAAAGTCTGAAATCAATATCACTGTATCGCTAGACGAAGCCAACATTCCCGAAAATATTACCTGGAGTGCTACCGATGGCGAAGGAAATCCACAAATAGAAAATGGTCCCAGCGAAAGCAAATCAATGAGCCTTTCTTTCTGGGATGAACAACAAAAGAATACTTTACGAATTGATTTGTGGACTAAAGAAATGCCGGTTGATGAAATGAAGCGGTTCTGTATTGATGCTATTGGGGGTTTGGCTCAAACCACACTAAATGCTACCGGCGACTCATATATGGCTAAAGAAATGAATGACCTCTGCGACCGCTTAGTGCAGCACGTTGAAAACGAACTTAAAAATGGTTGATGCTGCTTGGAAGACATTTATGCAGCTGGCAATAAAGCAGTCTCAGAAAGGCAGAACCCCGTTTGGCTGTGTAATTGTGCAAAATGGTGAAGTGCTTGCTCAAGCATTCAATACCGTAGCTAGTACGCACGACCCCACTGCTCACGGTGAAGTAAACGCTATCCGACAAGCCTGTCAACAGAATCAATCGCAATATTTACCGGAGACAGTTCTATTCACTACCGGTGAACCCTGCCCTATGTGTATGTCAGCTATTCTGTATGCTAAGATTTCTCGGGTAGTATACGGTGCTTCTATTTCTACTATTGCTCAATTTATGCCCCAAATATCTATTTCCAGTGAAGAAATAGTTACTCATTCATCCCAGGAAATAGATATAACTGGACAGTACATGAATGAGGAATGTTTGAAACTTCTCCAGGCATTTAGCTAAAAAGCTATTTGTTTTACTACTGACAAATGGAGTGGTGTTTGCTCCATAATTGATAGAATCATTTCATTAAAAGCTTCGTTATAGACAGTAACTAGCAATGATTATTATGAAAAATCTAGAAATAAGGCGTTTCTTGTCATTAACTTTAGGATTGGTTGTCTTTTTAAGTCTGGCTTCAACAAGTCACCTGACCCGTACTGACAAAGAACCTAACGAACTCAATAAAATAAATTGGCTAACTATCGAGGAAGTGGAAACCCTCTCAGAAAAAGAGCCAAGAAAAGTTATTATGGATGTTTACACCGATTGGTGCGGATGGTGTAAGAAAATGGATAAAACTACCTTTGCTGATGAGAAAGTAGCTGCTTACGTTAATGAGAACTTTTATGCAGTTAAGTTGAAAGCCGACAGCAATGATAAAGTCACTTTTAAAGGACAAGAGTTTTCTAAGGGTGAATTAGCCCGCGCATTGCGAGTTACAGGATATCCAACGGTTGTGTTTTTTGATGAGTCTTTCGCTCGCTTTCAACCTGTTAGCGGATTTCGCCCGGCTAACGATTTTCTTGCGCTACTAGAAAAATTTAATCAGACTGAAATGAGTCAGTAAATTCTCTTTTCGCAACTATTTCAGGGCAGTTATCCGTTTCTTTGTATTTAGATCGGATAACTGTTTTTTTATGCCTACCTACGCTCAAGATACCATTATTGCCTTATCAACACCTACTGGAGAGGGGGCTATTGGCGTAATTCGTTTATCAGGACCAGAAGCTATTACTTTGGTCAATCAGGTTTTTCACGGTAAGAATTTACTCGAACAACCTTCTCACACACTGCACTACGGAACGATTCGTCAACAAAGCAAGATTCTTGACGAAGTAGTCGTCTCTCTTTACGTCGCTCCCAATTCTTTTACCAAAGAAAATATAGTAGAAATCTCTTGTCATGGCTCTTCTTATATCATTCAGCAGATTATCGAGCTATTTATT
>CAKZPJ010000273.1 GCA_937138955.1 uncultured Flammeovirgaceae bacterium
TCACCCGTCATAGGATGGTTACGGTGAAAAGCAGTAGCCAGCTTTTGCTCTTGATTAGCATCCGGCAACAAGTCACCGGCTAATTGCCAAGTAGCAAACTGATCGTAGGGAAGATTCTTGTTAAACGCATTAATTACCCAATCGCGCCAGGGCCACATCGTTCGGGCTCCGTCGGCGTGCATCCCGTGGGAATCAGCGTAGCGGGCTACGTCCATCCACTCCATCGCCATTCGCTCACCGTAAGCAGTTGAGGCTAGCAAGCGATCTACTACTTTTTCGTAAGCACCTTCTGAATCATCGGCTAGAAAAGCGTCCATTTCCTCAATGGTGGGAGGTAGGCCAGTAAGATCTAGCGTTACCCGGCGGTGCAACCGTTGTTTATTAGCTGGGCTGGAAGGAACAAGTTGACGACCTTCTAACGTAGCGGCTACAAAATTATCAATGGGATTTTTTACAAAATCAGCAAATTGGGTGGCTTCCGGTACTTCTGTCTTTTCTGGGGTAATAAACGCCCAATGCGGTTTATACTCCGCTCCTTGCTCAATCCACTTTACTAACGTAGCTTTTTCTTGGGCAGTCAATGTTAAATTAGATTCCGGCGGGGGCATTTGAATCTCTGGATCATCAGCGAGAACACGGTGGACTAATTCGCTGCGCTGCGTTTTACCCGGCACGATAGCCCGTTTGCCACTTTCCAGTACCGCCGTGGCCAATTCTTCTTCACTCAAACTAAGCCCCGCTTCTATCGCCGCCTCGTCCGGGCCGTGACAGGCGTAGCATCGGTCGGAGAGAATAGGCTTTACGTGATAGTTAAAATCGACCTCCTCGGGTAGGTTTTGGTAAGCCTGGGCTACCTCTTCGGGAAGCTCTTGCTGACAGCACCACAGACTACCAATGATACTGAAGTAAATGAAAGTGCGGATATATTTGGGGTAAACCATAGTAAGTGTAAATCGCTATGGGGAAAGATATTAAAATTACCGGAAAATAGAAACCGGAAACGGGAGTCCGAAGTCCGAAGTCCGGTCTCCCGTTTCCGGCCTCTGTTGTCCAGTCTTCTTTTCTCGTGAAACTTACTATATTGAGCAGTATAAAATCTACACACTATGCGGTCACCGACTGTTCTAATCTTTCTGCTAATTTTTCCCAGCACTTTTCTAGCGACTTTTGCCCAAACAGACACCGTTCGGATCACATTGAAAGCGATATCGGGCTTACAATACGATCAGGTGCGGCTTAAAGTGCCACCTGCCGCTTGGGTAGAACTCACATTGACAAATACCGATGAGATGCCTCATAATTGGATTATGACTCAGCCCGGGGCGCGGGAAGATGTGGTGGACAAGTCATTGGAATTGGCTAAACAAGGTAGTACTGATTACGTTCCAGAATCTGATAAGGTACTGCAAGCGATTCCTTTGATACTACCGGATCAAACATACACTATTTCATTTCAAGCCCCATCGCAGGAAGGAGCTTACCCCTACGTATGCACCTATCCCGGCCATGGGGCGGTGATGTACGGAGCGATATACGTAACGAACAATCAGCTTCCTCCACTGGCTACCGATGAAAACGTACCGACCAGCCGCCGAGATGATGAAAGTGTAGCCGAAGAAAAAGCACCTAAGCATCCTTACCCTGATATTCTCCCGGTTATGTACCGAACTTTTATGCCCAACTGCGGTCCGGCGGGCATTGCTGTCGGACTGCTAGGTGACATCAGCTACTGTTGGGATGCCGGGCAGTGCCGTCTGCGCTACGCTTGGAAAGGAGGCTTTATCGATTTGGAGGAACATTGGTCAGGTAAGGGAAAGGAGTTAGCCGAAATAGTAGGCATGGTCTTCTACCGAGATAGTACCGAATTTCCGTTTCGAATAGGTGAAAGCCAGGAGATTCCTGATGTAAAATTTCTGGGTTATGAGATGAAGAACCGCTATCCTACATTTAAATATCGTCTGAATGATGTTGAAGTTACCGAGCGCATCATTCCGGTTTTTGAAAATCCTGGAATTAAGCGGGTGCTTACTTTCGCTGGTTTAGACGAGCCACTTTGGTTTATAAAAGGCCAGGACAATGTATTGTACTACAGTAACCAAGGTGAGTGGGAAAGCGAAAAAATACTACGCCTTAGCCCAGAAGAAGCTCAGGAATTTACGATCACTATTACTGAAAATATGAGCGAGATATGAGAAGGTATAGTTTGATAATTATTATGCTAGGCTTAACGGTAGCCGGATGCACTATTCAACCTACCGAGCAGGAATCAGGTATTATTAACGATCAGCGCGTTGATGACTTCTATTCCGTCGAAAATGTTCCATTGCCAGAGGGGTTGACTGCCGAAATAGGCGGTATGGACTTTATGCCCGATGGGCGGATGATCGTTGGTTTTCATCGGGGTGAGGTGATGACCTATGATCCTAAAGAAAAAACTTGGGAATTATTTGCCGAAGGGCTACACGATCCGTTAGGGTTGTTAGCGCTAAATAACTGGGAAGTGCTGGTCATGCAACGCCCTGAACTCACTCGCTTAATTGATAATGATAACGATGGCGAAGCCGAAGAGTACCTTACCGCAACCGATGATTTCGGCTTATCTGGCAACTACCATGAGTTCGCCTACGGTCCGGCCTACAATGGTAAAGACCTCTATATTGCTCTAAACTGTGCTTCTAAAAACGCAGGAATCTGGGATGAAGTGCGGGGAGAAGTGAATATGCTGGGGGAAATAGCTGGCATGTATTCAGCGGTACCCTACCGAGGCTGGGTATTGAAATTACGGGAAGACGGAGTACTGGAGCCGGTCGCTAGTGGCTTCCGCTCGCCCGACGGTATTGGCTTTGACTTAGAAGGTAATTTATTCGTTACTGATAATCAAGGAGATTGGTTAGGAACGAGTAAGCTGTACCATATTGAGGATAGAAAATTTTACGGTCAAATTTCAAGCTTAGTCTGGCGCGAAGGCTGGAAAGGTGATCCTGAAAAAATGCCGGTGTCTACTCTAGATAGTATGCGAACCAGGGCGGCTGTGCTATTTCCTCACAATATTATGTCCAATTCGCCTACTCAGCCATTAGTTATCCCGGAGAATAGTGACTTCGGCCCGTTCGCTGGGCAGTTTTTGGTAGGGGAGATGGATTTCCCTCGGATTATGCGGGTGATGCTAGAAAAGGTAAATGGAAAGTTTCAGGGAGCTTGCACATCTTTTTTAGATTCTGCTGGACTTTCTATCGGCAATCACCGAATGGTGTTCGGCCCTGATGGTAGTCTGTGGGTGGGAAAATCGGCTTACGTGTGGGTGGGTGATCGAGGTATTCAGCGCATTCGCTACAACGGAGGAATGCCAATGGATGTGCTTCAGATGAACGTAACTCCGCAGGGCTTTAAGCTGACATTTACCCGCCCGGTAGACCGCAAAATGGCTGAAAATCCCAACAGTTATCAATTCGACCGTTACTACTACGCCTATCATCAAAAATATGGTTCACCCCGGATGGATGAGCAGCCGGTAGCCGTAAAGCAGGTACAGGTTTCCGAAGATGGGAAAGAGGTTACGTTAGCACTAGCCGAGATGATTCCAGGCTACGTGTACGATCTGCAAATAGACCAATTAACTAGTATGAAAGGTGTTGAACTAGAAAACAGTCGCTTATTCTATACCCTAAATGAGTTGCCCAATGACCAAACTGCGCTTAGTGTCCGCTAAACGAATGCTCTTAATTTCGTATACTTAAGAAAGATTTGTCTTATGGAAATGGAACATTATCTCGTACTGCGAGGTCGACAGATGCACCAGATGACTGACGAAGAGTTTTATCGCTTTTGCCAGGATAATCGTGACTTACGCATTGAACGTAACGAATATCAAGAAATTATCATTATGTCTCCTACTGGCTCACTATCAGGTTATTTAAATAATATTATATCTAGTCAACTTTATCTTTGGAACCAAACCGCAAAGCTCGGTAAAACATTTGATTCATCTACCGGATTTCGTCTGCCCGATGGCTCTAACCGCTCGCCGGACGCTGCTTGGGTGTCTAACGAAGCCTGGAATCAGCTAAGCGAGGCTGAAAAGCGCAAATTTGCCCCGCTGTGCCCTGAGTTTGTTATTGAACTCAAATCGGATACGGATGATATAGCTGATCTGAAGAAGAAAATGCAAATGTGGCTTCGTAACGGCTGCCAATTAGCTTGGCTGATTGACCCCGAAAAGCAACAGTCCTACATCTACCGTCCTGATCAGGAGCCTGAAACAGTACACGGGTTTGACCAATCTCTATCCGGTGAAGGCATTTTACCTGACTTTTCCCTCGACCTATCATTACTAAGTGATAATTGAGTAATGATTACTGTATTATTCACTACACACTGTTCATTGTGGGGCAACCCTTGCTAATTATCTTTTATGCCCCTAATCACCCTCAAAACAAAAATAGTTGCACCGGTGGATCGCTGCTTTGATTTATCTACCAGCATTGACCTGCATAAACAATCAGTAGAGCATACACGGGAGGAAGCCACTGGTGGGCGAACGGAGGGGCTGATGCAACTTAATGAAGAAGTAATCTGGCGAGCAAAGCACTTGGGACAATGGTTTACCATGACCGTTCGGATGGTTGATTACGAGCGACCGCGCTACTTTTGCGATAAAATGATTCGCGGCCCCTTTCAGTCAATGGAGCACCAGCACTACTTTGAAGAACTAGATGGAGGTACACTGATGACTGATAAATTTCGCTTTGTTTCTCCCTGGGGAATACTCGGCCGATGGGCGAATGCCGCCGTACTGAAAAACCACTTCACCGAACTGCTGCTTACCCGCAACGAAGCAATTAAAACCTTTGCCGAAACTAATCGCTGGAAAGAAGTGCTCTCTAGCTAATCTACCATTGATTAAAAAGATAGTTTTTACTTGCTAAACTCTCGAGTTTGTAAGAAAAATAACGTAACATAGCTGATTAATTCTAGCGTACCTTAGCACGCAATGTCGCACTACTATCACTACCTTATCTTATGAAGTATTCTTTAGCCCATCTCAGTTTATGCATGGTCTTGCTTTTCTTGCTATCTTCCTGTGGCGATGAAGGGCGATTTGCCGTCTCCTTTCCCGAATCCCTCAGTGAAGAACCATTAGACGGGCGTCTACTACTTTTAATATCAGATAATACCGAAGACGAGCCTCGTTTTCAGGTGAACGATGGACCAAATACCCAACTGGTTTATGGTATTGATGTGAACGGACTAAAGCCGGAAAAAGAAGCTTTCTTTAGTGATACAGTATTTGGCTATCCAATGGAAAGTATGGCTAACATTCCGGCGGGTGAGTACTACGTGCAGGCACTGCTTCATAAATACGAAACATTCAATTTGTCTAATGGCCATACGGTGAAGCTACCGATGGATCAGGGCGAAGGACAAGTGTGGAACCGCTCACCGGGTAACCTGTACAGCATTCCTCAGAAAATCAGCTTTGACCCTGAAGATGACGAAACCTTCTATATTACACTAGACCAGGAAATATCTCCGATTGAAAAACCGGAAGACACCAAATACATCAAGCACGTTACCATGCAGAGCGATAAGCTCACTGAGTTTTGGGGACGACCAATGTACTTAGGAGCCAATGTGCTGCTGCCCGAAGGCTTTGATGAAAACCCCGATGCTCGTTACCCGATCTGTATTTTCCACGGGCATTTTCCCTATACTTTTCGGGGCTTTCGGGAAGACCCACCTGACCCGGATTTAGTGCCGGATTACAGCGAGCGTTTTCAGATGGAAGGCTACAATCGCGTTCAGCAGCAAGAGGCTCATGATTTTTATCAGACCTGGACGGGGCCAGATTTCCCCCGCATGATTATTATTGAGATTCAGCATCAGAACCCGTACTACGATGATTCTTACGCGGTAAACTCCGCTAATCTGGGTCCCTACGGCGACGCCATTACGCACGAACTTATTCCTCACATTGAAGAGCAATTTCGCGGGATTGGAGAAGGGTGGGCTCGCTTTTTATACGGCGGTTCTACGGGTGGTTGGGAAGCACTAGCCGCTCAGGTAATGTACCCCGATGAATACAACGGTTGCTTTGCGGCTTGTCCCGATCCTATTGACTTTCGAGCCTACACCGTAGTAGATATTTATCAGGATTCTAATGCTTACTATTTACCCAGTAAGTATAAAAAGACCCTTCGCCCCGGTAAGAGAGACTATTTAGGGCACGTAAGCTCTATGCTGAAGGATATGAACTACCGCGAACTAGCGTTGGGTACGAATAGCCGCTCGGGGCAGCAGTGGGATATTTGGCAGGCGGTGTACTCCCCAGCTGGTCCGAATGGCTACCCTCAACCCATTTGGGATAAAAAAACGGGAACCATTGATCCTACGGTAGCTGCCTACTGGCGCGAGAATTACGATCTACGTCATATTCTTGAGCGCGACTGGGATAAACTCGGCCCGGAGTTACAAGGAAAAATTCACATTTACTGCGGCGACATGGACAATTATTACCTCAACAATGCGGTGATGTTGATGGAAGAGTTTCTGGTAAACACCGAAAACCCGCACTACGATGGCGAAGTTGCCTACGGCGACGGTGCCGAACACTGCTGGAACGGCGACCCCGAGCAACCCAACGCCATCTCCCGTTTGCGCTACAACACCATGTACGTCCCCAAAATCCTCGAGCGCATCAAAGACAATGCTCCCTCTGGTGCTGACTTAACCAGCTGGCGCTACTAGGTGATACGTAATCTCCGGATGAGCGGCAGCGAATTCCGGGGTCTCCCACATACTAAGAAGGAGTTACCAGAATTCATCAAAGTTCCTTCAACGAGAGTCCATCAAGCACTACCTAGGCGAAGATGCTGTAACCATAGGTAATGACTTCTCTAATTTAGCTAAATCCGCTAATATACTAGCCCTATCTTTTTGCTTTAAGGCATGGAAGAAAGCTAGTAGCCATGTTCGGTAAGGTACTAAAGCCTCATGTTGGCTGATGAAGTTTGTAGTACCACGAAATGTCTTTTGAATAGTTAAGTCTGCTTTTTGTTGGGCAATAACATCGTGTAAAGTGCGGAATTGTGTTTTGATCTCATCTTCATTTTGACCTATGGCAAAAGCATTAGCAAGTAAAATACTCCGCAAAACTATCTGATTGTTTATACTTAGCTTAGGCTCACTTAGCAAAGCATTGATTTGCTGAGCACAAGCCGAAAAGCGAGCGGTAGTAAAGTACTTCTCAGCAAAATCAGAATGAGCAGATAAGTCATTAGGAAATTGCAATAGCCAATTCTTATTGATAGCGTAGGCTTCAGGATAATTGAAAGCTATCTCATGATGATAGTTGACTACATAGTTATAGGCCTTCTGATAGTAGGGGTAAATCTTTAAACCATTAGAATAGGATTGAGCAGCACTATCATACTGCCGGATAGCGTGGTAGGCCTCGGCTAAATTGTTGTGTGTTTGTCCCCACCACTGCGGAAATACATCTTGAGTGCGTATCTCTAAGGCATATTGAAAAGCGGTGATAGCTTGTTGAATATAATCTAGCTTTAGTGCGCCGTCCACACGAATACCAATATCAAGCAGTGCACGACCTAAGTTATTCTGAGTCATTGCCCAATCTTGTGGAAACTCGGTTCGGGTACGCACCTCTAAGGCATATCGAAACGCAGTAACTGCTCGTTGAAGATAATTCGGCTCTAAGGGGCTGTCTACTCGGGTTCCTATATCAATTAAAACAGCACCTAAATTGTTATGAGTTCTCGCCCATTGTTGAGGAAACTCAGTTTGGGTGTATTCTTCTAAAGCAACTTTATAAGCTTCTACAGCTTGTCGCAGATAATTTAACCTTTCTTTTTCTACTACTCGGGTACCTAGTCGACTTAGAACATTTCCTAGGTTGTTCTGTATCATTGCCCACATTTGAGGCGAATCAGTTTGAGTGAATTCTTCTAAAGCAGCTTCGTATGCGACAACCGCTTGCTTTAGGTAATCCAAGCTTTCTTTACCTCCAACTATAGCACCTAACTCATTTAGAACATTTCCCAAGTTGTTCTGAGTCATAGCCCACTGTTGAGGTAATTCGGTTTGAGTACGCACTTCTAGGGCATAGCGGAAAGCTTTTACAGCTTGAGGAAAATAGTTTAGAGCCTCTTGTCCCCTTACTAGAGTGCCTAGATGACTTAGAACGTTTCCTAAATTGTTATGCGTCCTTGCCCAATCCTGCGGAAAATCAGATTTGGTATATTCTTTTAAAGCTGCTTCGTAGACCTCTATGGCTTGCTGTAAATAATCTATGGCCTTTTGACCAGTAGTCCTCATGCCTAATTCGCGGAGGGTAGCACCCCGACAACTCTGTGTTAATGCACATAGTTGAGGTTCCTCGGTTTGAACCAGCTCTTCTAAGATGACATCATATGCTGTAAGGGCTTGTTGTAGGTAGTTCAGAGATCTCTGCCCGTTAACCTGGATACCTAGATCGCTAAGAGCATTTCCTAAGTATATTTGAGTCAATGCCCATAGTTGTGGCAACTCGGCCTGAGTAACTTCTCTTAATATCTCCTGATAAGATAAAATGGACTCTTGGAGTAACCTGATTGCTTTGCTTCCTTCTACTCTTATACCCAATTCCCTTTTAGAATTTCCTGTTAACATCCTTATTTCTGCCCATTGGAAAGGGTAATCAGTTCTATTAACCAAGGTCGCAGCTTTCTGAAAACGGGTTAAAGCTGAGTCAAATTGATATGCTAACTGTAAAGCTATCCCCGCATTTTTCCAGTTTTCATATGCAGCAAGACGCTTCTTAGTAGCAGCTTCTTCTATCTGTTTTAACGATGCTTCATCCTTTCGTGCGGCTAGTTCAAAGCTCTGAGCGGCTTCAATAAAGTTCTTTTGATAAAAGTCAGCCCAAGCTTTCTTTTGGGTATCCGTACTGGTTTTTACCTCGTTAGCCCATTCATCGAAGGCAATTTTTACTTGCTCTGTATCAAACCCGTATGTTTCTGCCCATTTTGCCAAAAAACGAGTAAAGTCGATAGTTTTTTGTTCATTTAGCGATGCCTGTTTAGTAATTTCATCGGAAAGTTGAGCGACATGCTTTTCAATTCGTTCGTGAGTCCAAAGAGCCATTGAACCATGAGGCACAATAACTACGTCTACAGTATGTACGAATTGATATTTATGGTTAGGTAAATCCCAAATACCATCTAAAGGATGATTAATAACCCAGTTATCCTTGGCTACGCGTAGAATCACCTGCTCACCATCAATATATTCGCTAGAAAGTTTAATATTAAACTCCCCATCGTCATCGGTATAATCTTCAAAACCGCCACTTACACTAATTTGTGTTTGGGGTACTGGTACTTGATCATCTGTAAGTATCCGACCGCTCAATGTAATTGTTTGGGAAGACACCATAGTGCTGTTGGTAAGACTTAGAATAAGGAAGGCAGTTATAAAGAGATAATTCATTTAGAGGCGGACGTATTTTCTTTTTTAGTGAGCAGTTCCATTTTGATTGGAATAGGGCCAGGTAAAGGATAATATTTGTCAACGGATTTATAACCATTTGCTGATACATATACTCTCACCTTTTCACCTACTTTTCCAGGTACATTATTAAAAATGAATCCGCCATTGCCAGTAGTTGTAAATGTAGTATCTGGTAGGATATCTAGTCTTACACTAGCTCCTGCAATGGGTATATTATCCACTGTCTCAACTATACCTTTTACAGTGACAGTGAGATTCTTATTTTCCTCATCTGCAAACTCTTCACGAATCTTCTTGGGTAAGTCTAGCAGTAAACTAGGTACACTTATTATTCCTACGAGAATAGCAACAACACTTTGCCATCGTTCATACCACTTCTTATCAGATTTAGATACAGAACTATCACTTGTAGAGACCCTGTTGGTATTAGTATTATTATTGCCAAAATTCTGGAACACATTACCGTGTACAACCCATTTGTCTTGCTGATAAATAGCCTTAGCTGCTTCGGTCGCTTTTTCCGGTTCTTCCGGTACGGATTCAAGTTCTTTGATTACAGATTCTTGCTCATCAATGTTTGATAATGGCTGTGCTTTATCACTTGAAATAAAAGATAGTGACTTTTCTGTCAGTGGAAACTTTAGTGCCTGAAACGATGATAACGCTGATGGTAAAGGAGTATCATCCAGAAGAATAGGAATAATGACCTTCTTCAATGCTAATGCAGTATTCCATTCAAACTCTACGAAGTGAGATTGAGAAGCAGCTTCTGACCAAAGCAAGATAAACAACTTACAAGCAGCGATACTTTCACCAATCACTTTTGGCCACTGTTGCCCGCCATAGATACTATCCTGATCTCGCCAAACTGAAATGTTCTGAGACTGTAATTGTTGCTGTATTTGTATAGCTTCAGTTGTATTATCTTGGCTATAGCTTAGAAATACATCCTGCTCAAATGAATCTGTCATATTAAGATTAATAGTCGTGAGGGTCAAGTTGAAACAATACTTAAAATAGTCAGGTTTCTTAAATTTTTAGTACAATTCTTATTCATGCAAGGAGATGTCGGAATTCGCAAAACCTCATCCGGCAATAGCATATCTTTTGCTTGAAGCCAAGCATGAGTCGCTACTACGTGTATATTCTCACTAACCGTCACCATACAGTGCTTTATACTGGGTTTACTAACGATGTGGGGCGGAGAGTATATGAGCATAAGCATAAATTAAGAGCAAAGTTCACTAAGAAGTATAATTGCGATAAGCTGCTTTACTACGAAGAATTTACATCTGCCGAAGAGGCTTTGCACCGAGAGAAGCAAATAAAACGCTACCGTCGCGGTTGGAAAAAGAATCTGATAAATTCCCTAAACCCGGAGTGGAGGGATTTGTACGAAGATTTCTTTCCCTAATAACTCTCCCTTCTTCACCCCATCCCCGGATGAGTGAATCGGACTGCCGACGCAGCGAATTCCGGAGTCTCCTGCATAATAGGAGGTGCCGAAAGTTATTATCGTCCCTCCGATAATAGGCTTCCTTAAGTTCTACGCCCTGACTAAGTGAAACTTATGCGGACTGTTGTGGATCGAAGTTTTCTGCATATTAAGTTTTACGAGTAACTACAGTGCTACCAATTGTGAGGTGCCGGAACAAGTCCGGCAGCAAGTATATAATCTATGTTCAATTCCGAACAATAATGACCGTTGGTGAACAGATGAAGATCTAATAATCGGCATAGTGAGGACGTGAAGCCTGTTGTTGTGGGTGGCATACGAATTGAGTTAGGGTTATCTGAAAACTCTCAATATTATGCTCCGACACACCTTTCTCCTCATCTACCGTAATTTCAAGCGCTTCCGTAGTACGTTTTTCATCAACCTTATTGGATTATCGTCTGGATTAGCCTGTGCGCTGTTTATCTTCTTGTGGGTGAACGATGAGTTGAGAGTGGACAAATTTCACGAGAAAGATGCGCGATTGTATCAGGTAATGGAGGATCAGAATCAAGCCGATATTATCACTACGCAGGAGGGTACACCCGGCTTGCTGGCGGAATCTTTAGCCGAAGATATGCCGGAAGTGGAGTACGCTGCGGCCGTTACCCCATCGGTTTGGTTCGGAGATTTTACGCTATCAGTTGGTGAGAAGAATGTGAAAGCACCGGGTCAGTTTGCCGGAGAAGATTTCTTTACTATTTTTTCGTACAACGTATTGCAAGGCGAAGAAAGCCAGTTACTAACCGACAAAAACTCAGTGGTAATATCCGAAGATGTGGCAAACCGCTTGTTCGGTACTACCGAAAATGTGGTGGGCAAAACGTTAGATTGGCATCTTTTGCAATTCACTCAAACCTCCACCATCTCCGGCATCTTCGCCGATGTACCCACCAACTCTACCGCTCAATTTGATTTCATTCTGTCGTTTGAGGCTTTTAAAGAAATCAACCCTTCGGTGAAGAGCTGGGGCAATAATGGGCCTAGCACATTTCTAGTGCTTCAAGAGGATACCGACATTGTTGCATTTGACCAAAAGATTGAACGTTACCTGGATGGTAAGTACCAGGAAAATGACTTTCGTACCCTGTTTGTTCGCCCTTACTCAGCGGGGTATCTATACGGAACTTATGAAAATGGGGTGCAAACTGGCGGGCGGATTGAATATGTTCGTTTGTTTTCCATCATTGCCATTTTTATTCTGGTGATCGCCTGTATTAACTTTATGAATTTATCTACTGCCAAAGCATCCCGGCGAGTGAAGGCGGTAGGAGTTAAGAAGGCGGTAGGGGCTAGCCGATCAGCTTTAATAGCTCAGTATTTGGGCGAATCATTTTTGATATCGTTCTTATCGCTGTTGACGGCTATTGTTTTAGTAACGCTATTACTGCCACAATTCAATATAATTACGGGTAAGCAGTTATCAATGGTGTTTACCCCCTACCTAGTTTTGTCGTTAGTGGGTATTATCCTCTTCACAGCGCTGATAGCGGGTAGTTATCCGGCTCTGTATCTATCGGGTTTTAGTCCGGCGAAGGTACTAAAGGGAAAGTTAGAAAGCTCTGTAGGCGAAGTTTGGGCTCGCAAAGGATTGGTAGTATTCCAGTTTGCGCTTTCGGTTATACTAATTGTATCGGTATGGGTGGTGTACCAGCAGATTGCGTTCGTGCAGAACCGAAATCTAGGGTACGACAAAGAGAACCTAATTATTTTCCCGATGGAAGGGAAGATAGCCGAAAAACCTGAAACCTTTTTAGCCGAAATAAAGCGTATTCCTGGAGTGGTTAATGCTTCTAGTATGCAGCAAAATGTGGTCGGGAGCGACGCCTCTACGGTCGGTCTTAGTTGGGAGGGAAAGAATCCCGATGATGTGGTGGAGTTTTGGAACTTTAGCATGGGCTACGATATGATTGAAACCCTAGATTTAGAAGTAGTAGATGGGCGAAGTTTCTCGCGTCAATTCAGTACCGATAGTTCAGCAATTATCTTCAACGAAACCGCCATTGAGTTAATGGGTCTATCCGACCCAGTTGGAACTATGGTAAACCTCTGGGGTGAAGACCGCCAGATTATTGGAGTAGTTAAAGACTTTCACTTTGAATCATTACATCAATCGGTAAAACCCGCGTTTATAAAAGCAGATTTTGATTTTGCGATGAACATTGTAGCTCGGCTGGAAGCAGGTAAGGAGCGAGAAACCTTAGCTCAGATTCAAAATTTCCATCAAGACTTTAATCCCGATTATTCGCTCGATTATCAGTTTGTAGATGCCGACTATCAGGCTCTCTATGCGGCTGAGCAGCGCGTTTCTACTCTATCAAAGTACTTCGCTGGGTTGGCTATTCTCATTTCTTGCTTAGGGTTATTCGGTTTAGCAGCATTCACTGCAGAGCGACGACTTAAAGAAATAGGCATCCGTAAAATATTAGGATCTAGCGATTTTGGTATTGTTCGCTTATTGTCAACCGACTTTACTAAGATGGTACTAGCATCTATTGTCATTGCGTTGCCAATAAGTTACTTCATTGCTCAACAATGGCTAGAAGGTTTCGCTTTCAGTATTGACTTGCAGTGGTGGTACTTTGCCGGAGCGGGCTTAATCGCTCTATTAATCGCTTGGTTTACGGTAGGCCTACAAACGGTAAAAGCCGCGCGAGTAAACCCCACTGATTGTCTGCGAGATGAGTAGGAAATTTTCAGTTATACACCACCTTATTAATAAAGAAGACTTTGCGGGTAGAATTTAAACCGGAGGCGGCAATGGTACGAATATCTTGGGTACCGTGTACGTAGAAGTACTCATCGTACCACTTCTGAATACCAAAGACCTCTTTATCGTTTTTACGTACTTCATCCTCTGGGTTAGGTAGAGCCACCTCACTAGTCACTATATCCTGTACTTCACCGTTGTCTTGAATTACCTTAGAAGTAATCTCACCATCGAAGGAGTACATTAGAACTACCCGATCCTTCTGAGAATTTACGTGAACCAGTTGCTTTAGCTGCATACTTTTGGCGTTGTCAAGCTTAAAAGCATGATCCCAAAGTAGTTCACCTTTCTTGTCGAAGCATACAGCAATAGCGTGGGTATAGCGATAACCATCGAAGTACATATTATTGTTACGGTACGAGCCGTACCCGCCGAAACCACTGTAATAATAGCTGTTGTACTTAGGATAGTAAGCCTCGCCTAGCATAATGTATTTATCACCATCGGCAATAAGTTCGTGTACCACCATTCGGTAATTAAGACGAATTTTCCGACCTTCCTGCTTCTTCTTTTCCAAGCGACGCTTTACCCGCTCTTCGCGACGTTCGCGCATGTAGCCGAAGAAGTTTTCTAGATCAGCGTAGCTATAGTAGCGCATCTCCTGCTCGCCACTGGGACTAAGCGTAGCCACAAATAACCCTCGGGAGTAGCGAGAGCGTTTCGGACCATAGGTACCCGCTAGAAACTGTTTCTGCCCATCGAATTCGGTGACTTGAGCGTCCAATAAATTACGTCTACCCTGCGGTTTGAGTGGAGCACTCTGAAGCAGGTTGCTGTACTGATCATAAGCCTTCACGGTTACCGTTTTAATTTTTTCTGGAGTAATCTCCGCAATAAGAACATCAAAAGTGTTATCACGCTTGTTAGGAATGATGTCGATAATCTCCCCGTTTTCTTGGTAAATGCCGGGTAGTACATTGATTTTTCGCATCAGCATATCGTAGTGTATTACTACCGGACGGTAATTCACATTGCCACCTAGCACCACAGTTTGACCAATAATTTCAAAGAATTCTAGGTTCACCGGAACAATTCGCCGAATGGCATGGTAGGCAGTATCAACGCTGGCAACTTCCATATTGATCATTTCCATGGCCTTGTCTTGGTACTGCCCTTTCTGAAACAGAATGCATAGCTGACCTCGATCGTAGTCGTAGCCCCGCAACGATAGGAGACTATTTAACTCGTAAGAGCGTTTCCACTTTTCGTTAAGATCAGTATCGTAGTAGATAAATTCCCATAAGCGGGTTCCGTTTTTCTGCCGAGCATCAGTCTCTCGAAACAGCATAAGTCCCCGCTCTTCGGCTGAGACGACCACGTAGTTATCACTATTATTATCAATTTCAATCTCAACCCGTTCCGGTTGAGCAATCTGACCAAACACCAACGTAGAAAAGCCTACGGACAGTAATGCGACAATAAAGGTAATGTATATACAGTTTCTCATAAAATCAGGTTGATAAATGGTATCCGTTGCTATAACAACAAAAAGACCCGAAAGAATTTACAGAATTTTAAGAAAAATAAAAAGTATTGAGCTGGGAGCCTGGAGCTAAGGGCTAGAAGTAAATAATTAGCACACCTTGCGCCCCGCTCCTAGCTCCCAGCCGTTCAAACCTCTATATTTGCCCTATGGCGAAAAAACTCAAAGTGCTGATTCTCCGCTTTTCCTCTATTGGAGATATTGTACTTACCACTCCGGTTCCCCGAACACTAAAAACGCAATTAGATGCTGAAGTGCATTACGCTACCAAACAGCAATACCAATCCATACTGACAGCCAACCCATACATTGATAAAATTTATCTGTTAGAAGATAAACTATCGTCATTCATCGCCAGAGTGAAGCGAGAGAAGTACGACTACGTTATTGACCTGCACAACAATCTTCGCACGC
>CAKZPJ010000274.1 GCA_937138955.1 uncultured Flammeovirgaceae bacterium
GATACATTTTTAACTGATGAAACAAATCTTTTTTACGCCCGGTCCTGCTGAATTATACTTTACGGTAAAGAGTCACTTAAAAAAAGCGTTGAATGAGCAGGTTCCTTCTATTTCGCACCGTAGTGCTCAGTTTCAATCTATCTTCCAAGAAGCGGAAGAGAACTTAAGAAATTTGCTAGACCTACCAGACAACTATCACGTGTTTTTTACCGGATCGGCTACCGAAATCTGGGAGCGAATTATCCAGAATTTGGTAGCTAAACGCAGTTATCACTACGTGAACGGTGCATTTTCGGAACGATTCTACCGAATTGCCCAAGAATTAGGCCGTTCGCCCATAGTCCAAACAGCACCCGCTGGTGAGTGTGCTTTGGTCGATTCAAGCAAAATTTCTGCTGATACTGAGTTAATTGCCTTTACCCAGAATGAGACCAGCACGGGAGTAGCTCATCCGCTGAAAGATATTTACCAAGTTCGCCAAAGCCATCCTAATGCTATTGTTGCCGTAGATGCGGTCTCTACCTTGCCGTATATGCCATTAGATTATACCCAGATTGATACTGCCTATTTCTCGGTTCAGAAAGGGTTTGGACTACCTGCGGGATTGGGTGTGTGGTTAGTAAATGACCGGTGCCTCGCTAAAGCTGAGCAGCTAGTTAAACAGCAGAGTATTGGTTCTTATCACTCTTTACCTTCACTACTAGCAAAAGCTCAGAAACACCAAACCCCCGAGACTCCAAATGTGTTGGGCATTTATTTGTTAGCTAAAGTAACAGGGGATATGCTCACAAAGGGTATAGACGTAATACGCAATGAGACTAAATTTAAGGCGGGCATGATGTACCAAATGCTATCTGAGCACGCAAAATTTACCCCATTTGTAGAAAAAGAAGAGCACCGATCTAAGACTGTCATTGTGGCAGAAACCCAAAATCATTCATCAAAGATTATTGAAGAACTGGGGCAAAGTCAACTACTGATTGGAGATGGCTACGGTACATTTAAAGGCAAACACATTAGAATTGCCAATTTTCCTACGCACTCAAAAGAGCAGATGATATTACTAATAGATAAAATGAGTACAATTTTGTAACAAAATCGGTATAAAATTTGTACACATTATAGGAATATAAATCACAAAGTAAACAGAACGTTAAACTTTATTACACGTATACCAAAGCGGTGTCTATTGGTTTTTCGCTCTTAGAAAACGTCACGTACTTTACTCATGTTAACCACACAAAACAACCAGTTTGTTAACTCTAAAGAAGGATTGAATAATATGCATCCTGTAAAAAAAATAATGGTAGGGTTAGATAATACCGAAATGGATACTTCATTGATCCAGTTCGCCTCATTTCTAGCCCGAACCGGGTCGGCTGAATACGTTCACTTTGTGAATGTTATTAAGCGTACCCCATTGCCCTCGCCACTTCGTCAGGAGTTTCCTGATTTGCTGGAGAAAGCTCAAGTTGATCGCCGGCGCGAGTTAGAGAAAAAAGTGATTGAGCATTTTGATCTGACTCTTCCGGCTAAAGCAAAGATTTCTATAGAAGAAGGTACCATGCCTTCCAAACAGATTCTGAAACTGGCTGATAAGCATAGTGTTGATGCTATTGTAGTAGGCCGTAAGAAAAACCTTAAAAATAATAGCGTTGTTACACAGCGCTTGGCTCGGCGGGCTACTTGCTCACTATTGATTGTACCAGAACGAGAGTATACCCGGGTCAGTAAACTAATGGTAGCGGTTGACTTTACCAAAGAGTCGGTAGCAGCCTTAGAAGAAGCTGTATCAGTAGCTCGTCGCGAGGGAGCGGCGGGTAACGAAGTAGAAATTATTTGTCATCATGCTTATCAGGTGCCAGTAGGTTATCACTATTCCGGCAAATCTTTTGAAGAATGTGGCGACGTAATGTGTGAGCATGCCCGCAAAAAATACGATAAGTTTATCAAGAAGGTAGATACTGCTGGAGTGAAAGTAGTTCCAAGCTTTGCCTTGGTGAAGAATGACGATGTTGTAGGCAATATTTACAAAACGGCTCAAGAGAATAATGTTGGCTGTATCGTAATTGGTGGCAAAGGCAAATCTGCTTCTACCGCATTGTTCCCCATTGGCACTACCACGGAGAAGCTAGTAGAGAGAGATTCAGAGATTCCAGTGCTAATTGTTCGTCATAAACACAAAAATGCCGGAATAATTGATATGCTTCAGCGTATCTAAGATTTTACTGGTAATTATTTACCGAACCGTAGGCTAGCAAGCCTACGGTTTTTTTATGGCTAACAGGTTACCAATCTGGTAGGCAGTTCGCTCCAAATTCTCAGCGGTATGCGCCAGTGCTTCCTTTAAGGATTGAGGTCGAGGACCGATAGGAAAGATAGCATCATAATCGGGGTAATCTTGGGGAGAATAGTCTTTCGGAACACTGCCCACTAATATGATTACAGGTTTTTGCTGCGCTTTCGCTCGTTGAGCTACGTAAAACGGCCCTTTTCCACCTTGCGTTTGTTGATCAAGTGCTCCTTCGGTTGTAATGAGTAAATCAGCTTGCTCCAATGCATTCTGAAATCCGGTTTTGGCTAGTAAAAATTCAGTACCATTTACCAAATTGGCATCGAGAAAAGCGTATAAAGCAGCCGCTACTCCACCAGCGGCACCGCCGCGGGGCAAATGAGCTATATCTTTTCCGAGATGTTTATTAACTAAATCGTTATAGTGCAAAAAATGCTGCTCAATTTCTACTACTTGCTCTGGCGAGGCTCCTTTTTGTGGTCCAAATACTTCCGCCGCTCCCACTAACGTATTAGTCACATCACAGGGAACGGTGATTTGGCAGTGTTTTAGTCGACTATCTAATCCGCTCACGTCTATGCTATGAAGAACTGCTAAACCGTCTGCACCTCGAAGAATCTCATCTCCATTTTTATCTGTTAATTTTCCACCCAATGCCTGAATAATTCCTAACCCACCATCTACCGTAGCACTTCCGCCTACTCCTATCACAATTTCATCAACGCCCTGATTTAATACTTCTGTGATTAGCTGTCCGGTACCGAAGGTAGAAGTCTTACGAGGGTCGCGTTCATTGGTAGAAAGTAGCCTTAGCCCAGAAGCCTCTGCCATCTCGATCACCGCAGTTTTTCCTTCATGAATTATTCCGTAAGCTGCCTTTACCAGGCGGCCCAATGGATCTTCTACTATAGCGTATTTCTTTTGACTATTTGCTTGCGATAGCATTACCTCGAGCATACCATCGCCCCCGTCAGCAATAGGCTGCAATGTACACGTCGAATGCAGATAGCTTCGTTCTAACCCGCGCTGAATAGCTTGGGCAGCTTGTACCGCATTGAGACTGTCTTTAAAAGCATTGGGGGCAATTAGGATGTGCAAGAGTATTTTGGTCTGGTGATGAAGCTCAATGAACTACTTTTTCAGGAAAGTTTCAACTAACAATATCTTCTTTTTGCGATTCAGGATTTATCTGCTCAGTGACAATTCTTCTGTAGACTTTCCCTAATATTGTACCCACATTAGGTAGCTACACTATGAAGAGATATTTACTAGCCGTAACTTTGTTGCTGGTCTACAGTGCGATTACTGCTCAAGAAGACTCTATCCGCACTATTGAAATGGCCGATGTGGTTATTTCCGAAAATCGAATGCAAACCCCGTTCTCGGAGTCAGCCCGCAGCATTCACCTCGTTACGCGGGAAATGATAGAAACCACTCCAGCTCAGAGCATTAATGAACTGCTAAGTTACGTGCCAGGGGTAGATATTCGCCAGCGAGGGCCGGCCGGAGTTCAGGCTGATTTACGCATACGCGGTGGTACCTTTGAGCAAGTATTGGTACTAATAAACGGGGTAAAAGTGAGTGATCCCCAAACCGGCCATCATTTACTTAACCTACCCCTCGACCGAAATAATATTGAGCGGATTGAAGTACTGAAAGGCCCCGGAGCCAGAGTCTACGGACAAAATGCTTTTGCCGGAGCTATTAACATTGTAACCAAAGTCCCCGAAAATAGGTCAGTTAATACCGGAGTATATGGGGGCGATTTTGGTACCTGGGGTGGCCGGGCCGGAATTTCTCTCCCTGGCGAACGCTACGGTCAGTATTTGTCAGTAGCGCACGATCAATCCGAGGGCTATC
>CAKZPJ010000275.1 GCA_937138955.1 uncultured Flammeovirgaceae bacterium
AGTGCGCTATGGGTGCGTATCACCAAGCTGACGTTGGTGAAGCGACTGCGGAAAAGCTAGCCGCACATGGTGCCAAAGTAGTGCTCAGTGCTCGCCGCGAAGACCGGCTTAAAGAACTTAAGCAGAAGATAGAGAGTAGCGGAGGCAAAGCTTTGGTAGTAACTGCTGACGTAACAAAGAAGGAAGACTGGGAAAAGGTAATACAACAGACGCAAGAAGCGTTTGGAGACGCAGACGTACTAATCAATAATGCTGGATTAATGCCTTTATCGTTCGCGAAGAAATTGAAAACCGACGAGTGGGAGAAGATGGTCGATGTGAATATTAAAGGCGTACTCAACGGTGTGGCTGCTGTGCTACCCAAGATGATGGACAACAAACGCGGACATATCGTCAACATCTCATCAGTTGCCGGACGAAAGCTATTTCCGGGAGGGGCGGTCTACTGTGCTACCAAATTCGCTGTACGGGCCTTCTCTGAAGGGCTGCGTAATGAGCTATCTCCCGAATTTAATATCCGTATCACCGCTATTGAGCCTGGAGCTGTTGCCACTGAGCTTACCGATACGATCACTGATGAGGATATTAAGGAGAACATGAAATCGATGCTAGACATTGAAACTTTAAAGTCTGAAGATATTGCCGAGAGTATTCTTTATGCACTCCAGCAACCAAAGCACGTGAATGTGCAGGAGCTACTAGTGATGCCAACCGAGCAAGGGTAGTTGAATCTTGCGTTTTAGTAAAAGTGAATTTGTAAACATAATGTTTGAACGCAAAGAAAGCGCACAGTGAGAGGGGGTTAAGTACCTCCTTTTTTATTTACTATTATATCTAATAATAATATTGACATTGCCTACCGTTTCCGTAGATAAGACCGAATTGATACTCAAAAAGGGTGAGGTGAAGGAGTGATGAAATAGCGAAAAGAAGTAACTTCGTTTAAACCAACCTGTTCCATACTTAATACTGCAAATAAGTTTCAACGATTTGCCTACTATACCATCATAGCCTTTACACTTTATGCAACAACGTTTTCTCTGCTATGCCCTCATACCTGCTGCTTCTCTTCTTTTCTGTACTTGTCAACCATCTACTACCGAAGAAGATTTAGCTATATCGCCACTAGCACCTGTTCCGACCGAAGCTCAGCTAGGCTGGCATCAGATGGAGCTGAACGCATTCATTCACTTTACAACTAATACATTTACTGATAAAGAGTGGGGCTACGGTGATGAAAGCCCCGAGATTTTTAATCCAACAGAATTTAACGCTGACCAGTGGGTGAGTGTATTGAAAGAAGTTGGCTTCCAAGGAGTAATTCTTACCTGCAAGCACCACGATGGTTTTGTTTTGTGGCCTAGCGAGTACACCGATCATTCGGTAGAACAGAGTCCTTGGCGAAATGGGAAGGGCGATGTGGTAGGCGCGGTAGCGGAAGCCTGCCGTAAGCATGGGTTAAAATTCGGAGTATACCTTTCACCCTGGGATCGTAACCGGCCCGACTACGGTCAACCATCGTACATTACTTACTACCGTAATCAGTTAGAAGAGCTGTTTGCCAACTACGGGCCAGTATTTGAAATGTGGTTTGATGGAGCCAACGGTGGCGATGGCTATTACGGCGGTGCCCGCGAAACCCGAGAGATTGATCGACGAACCTACTACGACTGGCCGACTACCTTGGATATGGTTCACGAACTGCAACCGGACCCGGATGTGATTTTCTTCAGCGATGCTGGACCGGGAGTTCGCTGGGTAGGTAACGAACGAGGTATTGCTGGGGAAACCAACTGGAATACTATTACGGCTGATACCCTCTACGCTGGCATGGCCGGAATTAACGATTTATTAGCTTCCGGCTCAGCCGATGGTGAGTCTTGGATACCCGCCGAAGTAGATGTCTCGATCCGTCCGGGCTGGTTTTACCACGCTAGTGAAGATTCTTTTGTAAAAACACCAGAGCAACTGTTTGATATCTACCTATCGTCGGTAGGGCGGGGTTCTACACTACTGCTAAACATCCCGCCCGACCGCCGGGGACTGCTACACGAAAACGATGTTGCCGCTCTGCGGGGCTGGCGAAAACTACTGGATGAAGCTTTCTCTCAAAATTTAGCCGAAGGTGCTACCGCCACGGTTGACAGCTATCGGGGTGAAAATGACAAGTTCTCGGTGACCAACCTCATCGACAATGATTTTGAAACCTACTGGGCCACCGATGATGGAATCACCAGCGGAAGCATTGAAATTGATCTAGGGAAAGAAGAAACCATTCAGTACCTGATGCTCCAGGAGTACCTTCCACTTGGCCAACGGGTCAGTAAATTCTCGGTAGAAGCCTGGCAAAACGAAAGTTGGCAAATCATCGCTCAGGCTACCACCATCGGCTACAAACGCATCCTTCCGGTTGATTCTATAAAAACCAGCAAAATCAGAGTCAATATCGAGGAAGCCCAGGCTTGTCCGGTAATCTCTGCGGTGAAGGTGTTTTAGAGTACTTTTATAAACAGAACGAACAATAGAAAAAATCGTAGATTTGTATAGTGGACAAAATTGGGAACATCGAAATAAGAGTAGTTGGTAAATCAGGTAACATTGAATTGAATCCTGAAAACTACGACATAAAGCATATTGCGAGCGTTTTGCAGGATGCCGAAGACTTATTATACCCTAATAATAAAAAAGATAGACCACTAATATCTTACAATATCAAAGAAGGATCAGTCAGGCATATTTTCAAAACCCCAGTACAGTATATAATTGGTTTTAGCGCTATATTAGCTCAAATACAGGAATCTAAATCAATTGATTTTTTAGAGCTTAAAACGGCTAGGGCAATTGAGAATATACAGGTACTTGCTCAAAAGAAGAATTATGAATTCCAATTCATCACATCAGTAAAAAAAGATATTGAGTTATTAATTAACCCATCAACTAAATTTTTCAGATCCGAAAGTACCTGGGTAGATGCAGAGTTTTATTTTTATGGAATATTAAAAGATGCCGGTGGAAAGAGTAAAGCTAATATTCATGTTGATACCGAAGATCATGGTTATTTAGCAATTGAAACGAAGCAAGGTTTTCTGATGGAACAAGAAGAGAATTTGCTGTATAAGAAATTTGGGGTTAGAGCAACCGGAAGGCAAAACCTAGAAAGTGGGGAAATTGATACGAAGAGCTTAAAGCTAATAGAGTTAATTGACTATAACCCCAAGTACGATCCAGATTATCTAACTTCTTTAATTACAAAAGCAAAGAACACTTGGAAGGGAATAGAGGCTGATGATTGGTTATCTGATTTAAGAGGAGGTTATGGAGCATAGTGTTTTGCTTGATACAAGCTTCTTTATCCGCCTTCTCAATGATCAAGATACACTTCATGCTAACGCTAAAGGATATTTCAAGTACTTTTTAGAAAATGAGTATACTCTCAAGGTTTCTACAATTTCTATTGCTGAGTATTGCGTAAGAGGTCAGGTAGATGAATTACCATTACGCAATATCCAAATCATTCCTTTCAATCTCGATCAGGCTGTAAGAACTGGTGAATTTGCAAATGCGATCTTTACGGAGAATAAGACAAGTGCTGATAAACTTACTCCACGAGCAATTATTCCGAATGACTCCAAGTTGTTCGCTCAGGCTGATTTAGATAAATCCGTAACCTTTTTTGTCACTTCCGATAGTCGCTCGAAAAATACTTACGCTGTTCTAAAAAAGAGATTAAACCCTGAATTTGATATTATAGACATATCAAAACCTTATAATGAAACTTTCGGGATACTTGATTTACGCTAACACCCTAACACTCTATAACTATCCCACCACTTCATGCTTCGCAATATAATCCGGGTCAATCGTCACGCCCAGGCCGGGGGCAGTGGGAACAGTGACTACTCCATTTACGCTGCTTAGGCTGGAAGTGGTTGATTCCAGGGGTAACTCATTATTGAACCCTTTGAACTCGTGGTAGGGGCCGGCATTGGGAACCGCCGAGACGAAATGCATCATGTACAAATAGCCTAAGCCAGAACCAGATATGTGTGGAATGCAGGGTTTGTCTTTTGCATCGGCCATGCGGGCGACCTTCATCGAGCGAATCATTCCGCCGAAGTAGAAAATATCGGGCTGCACAATATCCAGTGCATCTTCTTTTATTAGCCAGCGGAAGTTACGCATACTAGGTTCCTGCTCGCCACCTGCTACCGGAATCTTCACTGCATTGGTTACCTCCTTGGTTTCTTCGTACCAATCGAAGGGAACGGGTTCTTCGTAAAAGTCAAATGCATGCTCCTCCATCATCCGCCCAATGCGAATAGCTTCAGTAGCATCGTAAGAGCCGTTAGAGTCGGCATAGATGGTCATATCATCGCCAAAGGTCTCTCGCACCAGTGGGATTAGCTTTTCGGTACGGTTAGGCGGGTAATCGGCGTTTTTGCTCATGCGTCCGCCCACTTTAAATTTCAGCGCCTTGGCCTGCGATTCTTCCACCTGCCTTTTTATTCCTTCAATAGATTCTTCGGCAGATTTGCCTCGGAAATTGTTAGCCTGGTACACCGCAATTTTCGGGTGATACACCTTGCCAATCAGTTCGCCAATAGGTTTTTGGGCGATTTTCCCCAACATATCCAGTACGGCAAACTCAATGGTGGCTAAAGGAACCCACAGTGCCAGGTTTTGTAGTTTATAATTGCTTTTGTAGACGTATACCTCCTCCAGCAACTGTTCCCAGTCGCGGGCATCTTTGCCGGAAAAAAAGGGTTGTAAGCGAACCGTAAAAATAGGATACAGCGATACCAATTGCATATTATTGCCCACCGAAATGCCCTCCGCCCCATCGGTAGAAGTAACCCGGCAGATGAAGTTGTCTTTATAGCGAAGAAGCTCCAGGCGATCAATAATAACGGGCTCAGGAAACAGTTCTTTTCTTAGTACTGGTTTAGCTAAGATGTCATCAAGCGGGTCAGCATTCTGCTCAAACGAACGAGGGCCTTCGGAGACGGAAGCAAAAGCCAGTGAGGCGGTAGCGGCTGATTTGATAAAGTGGCGACGGGTAGGTTGCATAATTTCTGTCGTAAACTGGGTGAGCCTTCAATATAAAAAACAAACCAACGGAAACAGAAACTACCAACAACATTTTGCGCTGTCGATATTGGCGG
>CAKZPJ010000276.1 GCA_937138955.1 uncultured Flammeovirgaceae bacterium
CTGGGCGATCCACGACTCTATCAGGTATGCGAACCTGTAACCGAAGCTGACAAACCATTTATTGATGATTGGGTGAATGATTTGCACGATGTAATGGAAGAAATTCGGGCGAGGTATAATTTTGGAAGGGGCATTGCTGCTCCGCAGCTAGGCATTATGAAGCGACTATTTTATCTAAATATTAACGAACCAAAAGTTATCATCAACCCAGAAATTATTTGGGCGAGCAACGATAAATTTTCCCTCTGGGATGACTGTATGAGCTTTCCTCATCTGTTAGTTCATGTATCTAGACATAAATCACTGAAAATTAACTATTTAAACCAAAATTATGAACCACAAGATTGGCTTATTGAACAGCAAGAAATAGCTGAGTTAGTTCAACATGAATACGATCATCTAAACGGTGTACTTTGCACCATGCGAGCTATTGATAAGAAGTCTTTTCAGTGGCGATCATAAAATTTAGATTAAGTTTAAGGAACACACTACCCCGTTCAAAGGTTATTGATTCACAAACCAACTAATATACTTATGGAACAAGGCACTGTAAAATTTTTCAATCCATCAAAAGGATTCGGCTTTATTGAACCTGACAAAGGAGGTGATGACATCTTCGTTCATGAATCCGGGCTTATTGAAGAGATTCGTGAAAACGACCGAGTAGAGTACGAAGAGGGACAAGGTAAGAAAGGCATAAATGCTGTAAATGTTAAGGTGGTTTCCTAATCACTCCCCGCTTTTTATTTTTGAAAACATGCTAGAAAAGCATGTTTTTTTTTGCTCTTTGTTATACTGAAATTAGAAAATACTTATAATAATAGTAAACCCTCAACCTAGTTCACTTCACTCAGATTATCTGGTCTTATTCAATGCTTAAATTGACAAAAATATTACCTGCTTTGTAAAATCAACTTTCAACCTACATATTAGAGCCACAAAAACCTAACTACTTAATACATGCCTGAGCAGAAGAAACTACGCAGCCACGATTGGTTTGGTAAAACCGATAAAATGGGATTTATTTACCGCTCCTGGATGCGGAACCAGGGGTTGCCCGATCATGCTTTCGACGGTCGCCCTATTATCGGAATTTGTAACACCTGGTCGGAGTTTACCCCCTGTAACGCTCACTTCCGCGAACTAGCCGAATACGTAAAACGAGGCGTGTACGAAGCGGGTGGCTTCCCTTTTGAGTTCCCAATTATGTCGCTGGGTGAAACCTTGCTAAAACCTACCGCCATGCTGTTTCGCAATCTAGCCAGTATGGATGCGGAGGAATCCATTCGGGGTAACCCAATGGATGGAGTAATTCTGCTCTGCGGCTGCGACAAAACTACGCCTTCTACCATGATGGGGGCAGCTAGTGTCGATTTACCTACCCTAGTTATATCGGGCGGGCCAATGTTGAATGGTAAATATAGAGGTGAAGAAATTGGTTCGGGCACTGCCGTATGGCAATTGAGTGAAAACTTACGAGCGGGAAAGATCACCCAGGAGGAATTCTTTTACGCTGAAAGTTGCCAATCGCGCAGCCGAGGTCACTGCATGACAATGGGAACGGCTTCTACCATGGCTTGTATGGTAGAGTCATTAGGTATGGGAATGCCTCAAAATGCCGCTATTCCAGCGGTAGATTCCCGACGACGGACTCTATCTCATATGGCTGGACGACGCATTGTGGAGATGGTGCATGAAGATCTAAAAATGTCAAAAGTATTAACACGAGAGGCTTTTGAGAATGCTATTGTCACCAACGCAGCAATTGGTGGATCAACGAATGCTATTATTCACCTACTGGCGATTGCCGGGCGATTGGGTGTTGAGTTGAACTTAGATGACTTTGATCGTTTAGGACACAATATACCATTACTAGTCAATCTTATGCCATCGGGGAAATTCCTGATGGAAGATTTTTACTATGCCGGAGGACTACCCGCGGTATTGAAAGAACTAAAAGAGCATCTTCACTGGGATGCGATGACTGTAAATGGCAAAACCATTGGTGAGAACTCCGAAGCAGCTCCTTGTTATAATGAAGAGGTAATTACTAGTACCGACAAAGCTTTCAAAGAGCGTTCTGGCATTGCCGTTATCAAGGGAAATCTGGCCGAAAACGGAGCCGTTATTAAACCATCAGCCGCTACCCCGGCACTAATGAAGCACCGGGGACGAGCCGTAGTATTCGAAACCATTGAGGACTACCACGCACGAATCGATGATCCTGAGCTAGATATTGATGAAACCTGCGTAATGGTACTGAAGCAGGTTGGCCCGAAGGGCTACCCCGGTATGCCCGAAGTAGGTAACTTAGGACTTCCCAAGAAAGTATTGGAGAAAGGTATTGAAGATATGGTTCGTATCTCCGACGGGCGAATGAGCGGTACCGCCTACGGCACAGTTGTCCTGCATGTTTCTCCCGAATCAGCCGTGGGTGGAACATTGGCTTTAGTGCAAGACGGAGATATAATTGAGTTAGATGTAGAAGCGCGAAAGCTGCATCTTGACGTTTCAGATGAAGAACTTGACGAACGACGAAAACAGTGGGAAGCCACCAACTTGGGATACGGTCGGGGCTATGCACAACTGTATATCGATCATGTGCAGCAGGCTGACTTAGGAGCTGACTTTGATTTTCTACGGGGTGGATCAGGCTCAGAGGTACCTCGTGATTCTCACTAAATTTCCGTTAGCATGCTAAATTAGTCAGTAGTTATTTCCTCTTCTACCTTTTTGATATTGTCATCGGGTTCACGGTCAACTAACAACGCATTGGAATCAATACCCACTTGGGTGGGTTCCCAATCAACTATCACTAAAAGGAGGCTTTGCGCTACTGTCTTGTTGGTGTTTATGTGGTTATCTGGGATACGATTTTTTTAAAACCCTGAGATAATTCCTGACATGAGTATCCTATTAATGTCATTTTCCTTGGTTTTAGTTGCCCTTTCGCCTGGATTGGGCAGTCTTCTCCCATCATATTTTCCTGGCTAGCAACCAATGCTCCCTCATCAGGTTGTACACCACACAATTCATGGTGGAGCGCAACTCATTGCGCAACAGGTTCCTGGCCACACAACCCGCATAGCCCAGCCGTTCTTTCATATAGCCAAAGGGGTGTTCTACCGCTGAACGCACCGATGACTTCTTCCGGTTGCGCCTTTTCTGGCTTTTGGAAAGTGGTTTCTTCCGCGTGCCTTT
>CAKZPJ010000277.1 GCA_937138955.1 uncultured Flammeovirgaceae bacterium
GTGAAAGAACTCAGTGCCGAAGTAGAAGCGCTACGGGCAACTTTGAAGGCGCAGGAAAGGTAGGTATTAGAGGCAGTGTTGAATCTAACCTTCTGTTAATATGAAACTACGTACTACTTCATTTGTACTACTATCGGTTCTGAGCCTTCTTTGGTTCACTTCCTGTACCGAATGTGATCCCCAAACTCTAGAGGAAGATGGATCCAGCTTTGGAATATTTATTTTAGACGAAACTACTGGGGAAAATATTTTCTTCGACCGATATGACGCTTTTAGTTTTCAGATTCTTGATGAGTTTGGAGATACTACTGACTTAGATAATAGAAGATATTCCGCAGCTACTGGAAACTTCGGCTTTACGATAGACCCCACCGAAGGGCGATCACTCAACTATGATCAGCGTAATCAGTCTACCTTTCACTTACACTTTGATAGTACCGAGGTGGATACCTTATTGCTATTTTACGTTCCTCAAAAACACCGATGCAATGGCTATTTAGATAATTTTGAGGCGTACTATAATGAGGAGCTGATAGCCGCAGGGTCTGGTCGCTTTACCTACTCAGCCGAGCTTATTAAACAATTTTAACACACAAGTTATGATACGAGATATTCTATTCCTCTTATTTATTAATCTCATTTGGCTCGCTTCCTGCACCGAATGTGATCCTGGATATTTAGTAGATGGGTCAGGACTTAGCCTTGAGGTAGTTGATGCTACTACTGATGAAGATTATTTTTCTCAGAACCCTGTACAGTCTTTTCAAGTGTGGAATGAGTTTAGGGAAGAGATTGAGGTGCCAGAACGTTATTTTTTCTATCACAGTGTAGTTGAAAAATATGTCATTCGCTTGGACCCTACTAGAAATCAACGTATTGACTACAATATAGAGAATAAACGGCGGTTTTTTCTAGTATTTGATAGTTTAGATGTAGATACGTTGAACTTATCATTTATTCCTCGGGAAGATCGGTGTAATGAATACATGGATGAGTTTAAAGTCTACTATAATGGTGAACTAATGTTCGAGGGATAGGGAATGAACGGTTACTCTGCCAAACTTACGAAAGAATAAATCACTAAAATAATAAAAAACAGCTTATGAACTTTTCAATGCAGCTAAAGCTATTAGCTCTTGCAATAGTATTATGTTGTCCTTTGGTTCTGCCTGGGCAAATTAACAGCCAGAAGACCAATCAAGGTTTCATATTCCTGCCTAACACTACCCTGTTACCTACTACTCAAATTACCCCTTCCGGTATTACCACTGATCAACCGCTAGTTACATCGGACTTTTGTACAACATTAGAGATGGACACTGCTGAGTTTAAGCAACTACCCTGGTACGGAGATGAGCAGTATTTGGATAATTTGTTGGATAGTGTGGGTTATCCTTTCCCAAATGGGAACCCCTGCACCAACTGTCGAATTGAAGATGGAGTACGTTTTCGAATCCCGCTTCAGTTTTGGGTGTATAATAATAATGCTGGCAATGATCTACAGGTACCAGATGAATTAGCACTTAAAGAGGCGGTAGATCGTGTCAACCGTGATCATCGCAATAATAATACGGGTATCCGCTTCTATATCCGATGTGGTGGAATTAGCCAAGTGAACAACGATGGGTTGCAAGACATTTGGGACTTTGAATCGCTTAACCCACCCTTTAATCGTAACACAGGTCGCTTTGCTAAAGGGCCTATTAATATCCATATTTTCCGAGAAGGAGGTAATTTCTACAACCCATTGGTAGATGCTATATTTATTGACCGAGACAATGGTTTAGATAATACATTAAGCCACGAAATTGGTCACGCGCTTGGTTTGATGCATACGCACTTCCATTTTCGGTGGCGAAATATACCGCTTGCTAGAAGAAGATTTGTTGAGCCAATTGACCGTTCTCGAAATCGGTTTAGCCTCGTTCGTTTTCGTAATATACGTATCTGCTCCGAAACAGGTGATGGCTTATGTGATACCCCTGCCGACCCTAGACTAGCCAGAGGGCATAACCGCTTTGACGATAATTTTACAGGGTGCAACTATAACGGAGATCAGACTGATCCTTGGGGTGATGAATATGACAACCCACCTGCCGGAAGTGATGAACCCGATCCTGAAAACTTAATGTCCTACGGGCAAGGCTGTAGAGATATTTTTACCCGTGAACAAATCGGAGTGATGATTCACCGTATAGAACGAGGTAGATATCGTCATTTCAAAAATGGCTACAAAAGTCAGGACGTAGTTTTTGATACTTTTGAACTTAACGATAATGCCGAGCAAGCCCGTTTGTTGCCCTTGAATAATCCCGAAGAGCTTACTTTTCATAAATCGTACTCGCGCTCGGGGTCAGGCGTACGCTATGGGTAGATCATCTAAAGCCCGGCATCTACGTACTGCACATTCACTACCAAGGGGAGGTATATCAGGAA
>CAKZPJ010000278.1 GCA_937138955.1 uncultured Flammeovirgaceae bacterium
CTAATACCCACATTGAATATAAAGTGGGTAACGGTAATCCGCGTCCGTTCGATATTACGGAAGAAGATGTTCAGATTGCTACGCTACATGATCCCATTTTTGCTCAGAAAAATCGCGATTTTGGCGGTACTGGGGCTACGCTTATCAGCGATTTGATTCCGCAGGAGTTTCTGCCGCGCTACATCGGGCAGCAGTTTGAGTTCCGCTTTCCGCAACGCACCGTCATTGGTGAGAATCATAATTTAAACTTAGGCACCTCTACCTACGTACTGTCGGATTTTAATATTCCATTTGTGTACGAGAAGTACCCTATTCAGAAAAATACCCGGGTTACCACTGAGCTGAAGTGGTCGAATTACACCCGTAACCAGGAGGATAAGCGGCGGGCAGAGGCCTTCTTTGAAAACTTACTGTTTTTGATTCGCTCTAAGGTATTACTGAACAACGGCGACCTGAAAAAGACCAAGCTGATCTGGTTTTATCCGTCCAGTATGCTGCCCAACCGTCGGAACAGTCTGGAAGCTACCTGGCGAGAACTCTTTCATCGTTACATCACCTCCGAGCGCGATCCACAAAAGCTATCCGAAAGCATCGCCCCTTTCTACTTTTACAAAGAGCGATTAGGGAAAAGTGCGGCTGATAAACCCTCGGTTGGTATCGATATTGGTGGCGGCACAACTGATATTGTAATATTTCAGAATAATCAACCAACGGTACTTACCTCCTTCCGATTTGCGGCTAATGCTATATTTGGGGATGGTTTTCATGGCTCAGCCGCTATCAACGGCTTCGTTCGTCGCTACGCGGAAGAGATAGGACGACTGTTGCAAGAAAACCGGCAGAACGAACTGTCGCGAGTATACAGTTCTATCTTAGAAGAGCAGCGTTCGCAGGATATTATCGCGTTCTTCTTCTCGTTGGAAGAGAACAAACATATTAAAGAGCAGAACATCCCGGTTTCCTTCCACAAGCTACTGAAGGAAGACGAAGACTTCAAGATTGTATTCCTGGTATTCTACACCGCCATCATCTACCACTTGGCTAAACTGATGCGAACCAAAGGACTAGAGATGCCGCGCCATATTTTGTTTAGCGGTCGGGGTTCTAAGGTAGTGAATATTGTTGATCCTAGTCCAAACCTAAATAGCCTCAGTAGCTTAACTCGTCTGGTATTTAAGCACGTTTACGAAGCGGAAGCTGACAGCATAGAACTAGAACAATACGCTGAACCCAAGGAAATTACCTGTAAGGGCGGTTTGCTAAGCGATGTGGATGTAGAGATTGACCAAATCAAGACTGTTCTTCTAGGTACGGGAGACGGAGTGCTGGTACCGGAGCAGTCGATGAAGTACCCGGAAGTGACGGACAATACGCTACAGCAGGTGTTGGGCGAAGTAAACGGCTTTATGCAGCTGCTGTTTACTATTCACAACGAGTATAATTTTACGCATCACTTCGGGGTTAATCCGTCACATTTAAGTAATTATAAGCAACTCTTGCAGGAGGATTTAATGGAATATCTAAAGTCTGGGCAGCAGCTAAAAATGAAAGAATTAGCCGGAAACCAGGATGTGAATGTGGAAGAAACCTTTTTCTTTTATCCACTCACCGGAGCCCTCAACCGCCTAGCTTTCAAAATTGCTACTGAACTAACCGAAGAATATAACTGATCTTAGGCACCATCTTACGTTTCTTGAAATATGAAATATGAAATATGGGATATGAAATTTGAAAGGCCTTTTTTCATCTTTCTTTGGGACGTCAGCTCAGTTGGTTCAGAGTGCTGCCTTGACAGGGAAGAGGTCACTGGTTCGAATCCAGTTCAGTACGTTTCACTTTCGCTCAAGAATATTTAGAGTTAGTGCTAAGGCTTTTCACTAACCTGCTAAGTATCTTTAACCTCATTCCAACGCACTCCTCTCGATACTAAATAGATAAACAGGCAATTTTGCTATTTTTGCTATCTATTTAGTTAAGCCAAACGGCGGTATACATTCAGAGACACTTAACCAATGATACGAATCATTCTGACTATAGCGTTACTACATTTTTGTCAATTAGCTCAATCTGCAGTCATTCGTGAGCAGTTTTCTCAGACAGTAGATTACGTGGGTTGGCAAATTATGGATGCCTATATGCAGGACTATATTAGCATCCGACCTAACCAAGCTGCCGAACAGGCGGGTTACGAAGCTTTTCAGCAGGAATTTAGTCAAGAAGCATACAGCATAGAACAGCCACCCAACAGCCAAGCTGTAGCTACTTTTCTGGAAAATAATAACTGGCGCAATGCTAGCAGTAACTTATACCGCAGAATTATTGGTATTAAAGAGATGTATCGTAATGAGTGGACGGAAAGTGAGGCAATTGATTTTTTGCAAAAACAAATCCGCAATATTAGTCTTCAACCACTGAACGTAGCCAGTGAAGATGACTATGAACAATTACAGCAAACTAAAGCCTTATTAATTCAAGAAGTAAAGCAGTATCTCACCACAGAATTATCTACTCCAGAGGTAGAAGAGTCAGACCAAGAAGCTCAAACAGTAACCGAACCAGCTACTTCTTCCACAAACCCTCCCACGTTGGTATTGGATCAAACTAGTGGGACAGTAAGTGGCAGTCTTGCTTTTTTGGATAACCAATACTACAGGTTAGCACTTTTAGTTATAATCATACTGCTGTTTGGCCTACTTTGGTATGTACTTAGCTTACTTAGGAAGCAAGATGCCCGCATTGACCGCCATACCAAGCGCATTGAAGAACTGACTGCTCGGCAATTTCAAAAGAGTACTCCTTACGTTACTCGCGAAGAAGTAGCCCAACTGAAGAATCGGGTAAAGGAGGCGGAGGCGCAGGTAGCTGCCTTACGAAAACAGTTACCCAAGAAGGAAGAAGCGACGCCTAAACCTCGCTTAGGGCCTGATCGGCCATCAGCCCCGGTTACGAAATCCTATTATTTATCTACCCCCAACAGCGACGGCACTTTCCCAGCGGGTTCTATGTCAGCGCAATTCCGTCCATCGGCCTCCATCTATCACTTTGAAGTGCTGGAGAAAAATGGTAAAAATACGGCCACATTTACCGTAGCTAATAATGCTGATGCCATGAAAGATGCTTTGAGTTCACCAGGTAGTTATCTGGAACCCGTTTGTGAGAGTGAAAACTCCTATTTTCCAGGCGCGCAACGTATTGTGAACGTAGAACCTGGTAAAGCAACCCGACAAGGCGACCAGTGGGTAGTATCTACCGAAAATAAAGCCCTGATTCGCTATGAGTGATTTGGCTACGTTTGAAACTATTCTTTTAATTATTTCTATCGGAACACAAGGATGGTTTTTCTGGCAAACGTGGCAGCGAATGAGAAAATTTTCGCACTGGATACCTTCCGATGAAGCGATTAAGATCATACCTAAGCACATTCCGCTTTCGGAGCTAACCCAAACTAGTACGGATCAATTACTAGAACGCTTTTATCAGGGAAAGCTACGCTTTACAGAAGGTATTAAATTACCTATGCTGCAAACTGAAAACTATAACTCGGCCTCACGATATCGACTATTTTACGCTCTCAATCGATATTTATTAAAAAGCCGGGGAGTTATACTGGATTTTGCCCTGATTCAGAATTTAGTAGCCCGACAAGAAATGCAGATTCGGCAAGGGCTGAAGCAACAAATTTGGCTTCCTCTACTGATTGGGTTGGGGTTTACCACCGTTGGCATTACAATCAGTCTCTTCTTCTTACCGGATTTGCCCGACGAAATTGTTACCGATGCTATTTACTTTAGTACTGCAGCGGCCTTCTTTAGTAGTGCTAAAATAGCCATTTTATCTACCGCAATTGGAGCAATACTGAGCCTATTACTGTTAGGATGGAGACTACCCAATGCTCAACGCAAGGCTCTTCAGCGGAAAAACGAATTTTTAACGCTGATTCAAACCGAATGGCTGCCCCAGTTAGCGCAAGATACTACCCAAACACTGCAAACACTACAGGGTCAGCTCAGTGGCTTTCAGCAGAATTTTATGGATAACTTAAGTTCGCTGGAAATACTGCTCAACAAAAATCACGAAACACTAAAGGCTCAAGAAAAAATTGCCCAAGCATTGCAAGAGGTTGATATTATGGAGTTGGCCAAGGCCAATGTGAAGGTATTTCAATCGCTGAATGAAAGCGCTCGGGAGCTTACTCAGTTTAAAGACTATCTTGCTCAGACGAATCAGATGGTAGACAGCACATCTGGATTGACCGAAAAGCTAAACCAGTTTCTGCATCGCACTCAAGAAGTGGAAAATGTGCTAGGAGAAATTCGAGGTATTGCCCAAAAAAGCGAACAGCTGCAACAATTCTTACGCTCTCATTTCACTGAGCTAGAGCAGCGCAGCCAAGTGATTAATAATGCGGTTATTAAGGTAGACCACGTACTGGATAAAAGCTTGCAAGAATTGCTGGAGCATACTCAAACCCGTATTCGTGCTATTCGCGATCTAGCTATTCAGGAAGAAAATCGCCTACGGAAAGCCTTCGATGACAATCAACATGCGGTAGGAAAACTAGCTCTTATTGAGCCGCTAAACCAAAATATTGAAGCGTTAAAAGAGCAGAATAACCAGCAACAATCGGCAATACTCGAGCAATTAAAGCTGTTAAATCAACAAATTTCTTCAAATAAGTCAGGCGCGGGAACAAACTTTTTTAAAAAACTCTGGAAAAGTGAATAATCTTCGGCACGAAAATCGTTATATTGGTATCGATGAGAAGTATTATTTGGTCCCTCGCTCTCGCCATACTGCTCACAGGTTGTCACAGTTGCTCTCGCTCCGCTCGTAAATTAGACGGGCAACGTACCACCTTGCAAAAAATGGCCACCCATGATGTAGCCCCCGATACGGTTGCTACGTACAGCCCCCCCGTTTCGTTAATTGAACGAAAAGAAAAGTCCCTTACTAATATTGTAGAAATTGCTGAACCTAGTGTCTTTGTAGTATATACCTACAATCGCAATGGCAAGCGAATTGGCCAGGGAACCGGCTTTTTTATAGAAAAGCAAGGCATTGCCGTTAGTAATCACCATGTTTTTGAAAAAGGTGAAAGCTGGAAAATTAAGACTTTTGCTGGAGATGAATTCGCAGTAAAACGCATCATTAAACAGAGTGAAAAGTACGACTACGTTATTTTTCAGGTGGAGAAAACGGAAGAAATACAGCCTCTTCCTTTATCTGCAACGTTACCCCGTAAGGGCGAAGATATTTTTGTGTTAGGCAATCCTAAAGGCTTAGAGAGCACAGTATCACGAGGAATTGTTTCCTCCATTCGTAAGTACAAAGGCCAGCGAGATGCGCTTATTCAAATGGATGCAGCCATCTCCCCCGGTAGTAGTGGTAGTCCAGTAATGAACAGTAGAGGTGAAGTGGTAGGCATTGCTACCATGCAGGTAAAACAGTGTGAAAACTGTAATTTTGCCTTTAATATTGCTCTGCTACAAGATGATACTTCTCTTTGAAGG
>CAKZPJ010000279.1 GCA_937138955.1 uncultured Flammeovirgaceae bacterium
CCAAACCTACGGTACCCGAAAGAGCCGTAGTCAATGCCTGAAAGTGAGTAACCTCTCCGGGGTCTCCTTCATGAGTGTACTTTCCTTTAACTATATTAATGGCATGCTTAAAGCCTCGAAAATTAATAAAGTTTAAGTAGATGGTGAATACAATGGCAGCCGTGATGAGCCAAACTACGATAAATGGAACATCTATTCCATTAACAGAAAATAAGGGGAAAAATATTATAGCCTCAATGATATTCGCTAAAGGGGCAAATAGAGAATCAATAGTTTCATCAATACCTCTTTCTTCTGTCGCCTGTCCAAAAGAGGATAATTGAGTTAACAACAGGCAGGTGGTGAGTAGCAAGGTTTTACGCATTAGGCTCTTTAATTTCAATAAAAACAAAGCGGAAATATACGCAATCTCCCCTATTTTCCGATAAAACCAATGCATTAATCAGAACAGCAATACCTCCTATCAATATTTCACTAACCTACAGGTGACCTTTTAGTATTAGCTTATACTAATATATGACGATAAAATAAAATAAAAATGATATAAAAAATTACTTGGATATTACATATTCCTTTTTTACTTTAGCTACAATAAGTAACTATTTATATAAAAAATTGTATTTAATATTAATTTTTGATAAAAATTATTTTAAATAATGTGACTAAGTTTAATTATTCAACAAATACACCTATTGACAGGTAGAAAATTTGTCTTCTGCTTTTTATTACGGCTAATGCACCTCAGTATAACTGATATTTCACAAAGCGCATTGGAGAAAAAGTTCAAAGTAATTTTATAAAGAATTTAAGTTCACGAATAGATTCTAAATATTATTTACACTCATGCATGGACAATTGACTAATGCCAATAGATACGGAGGGAGTACTTTAATGGGTTAGTCATTTAAAATATACTGATAAAATAAAAGCTAGTATTAACTATATAATCGAACAAGCTATGAAAAGCTATGTTGTCCGCTTAGACAAAGGGATGTACCCCCCTCATGTAAATTTTCTTAAAGAAGAATTAGGTTTCCAGGATTTAGTAAAAATTCAGAAGAAAAATAAAAGGTTAGTAAGTAAGAAGCTTACTGTACTTGAATGCTTTTGTTTTATATTCTTTCTACTTCAGAACATTCAGCAAATCCGAGATACCAAGACTATTGTGAGTATAGGTTGGTCATCTCTTTTTCTCAAATTGTTAGTAAAGCTAAAGATCATTCGCTGTCAGCAGTTTTTTTGGTTAGGCTTTTTTATTCACAACTATCGTTTCTTCTCTATACTAAAGCACGTTATGGCTTGGACAGCTATTAAAGAAGAGTACTATATCATTAATTCTGAGGCAGATCGATCTATTTATCGTCAACATCTAAATATTCCTAATCGTAAATTGATACTACTCCCCTACGGAGATTTTTCTTCTGCCAACATTGAAAATCAGGAAATCGAAGCTCAAGTAGGTTCTTACTATTTCGCTGGTGGGTTTACCAATCGTGACTATGCTTCCTTAATTGATGCTTTTCGGGAATTAGACCAGAAATTAGTAATTGTAGGTTCCCATTTAAATAAAGATTTACAGGTAACATTGCCGCCAAATGTACAGGTACTCCGCGATATACCTAAAAAGCAGTTTAACACTTTAGTTAAAAATGCTAAAGCCTGTATTTTACCACTCAAGGAAGAAACAGGTGCTTCCGGTCAAATGGTGCTTTTAAACTATATGAAACAAGGAAAAGCAATTATTGTACCTCATATGCAAATTACTAACGAATACCTAGAAGAGGGTACTTCAGCACTCTTCTATAAGAATACTAAAAAGGATATTCCTAGCATTATACGATACTTAGATCAAGATAAAGACAAAATTGTAGAACTAGGTGTGGCTGCAAACGCACAATATAATCGTAACTTAGGTGGTGACACTATTAAGAATAAGTTGCATGAAATAGTAACTACTCTACCATCTCAGCGCACTTTTCCTAAATTAGAGAATAGAACGAACCAGAAGGCTAAAAATATAAGATATACTAAATATAAATCAGGAAACTACGGCGCACTGCTGTCGTAATGAGCTTACTCCCTCTCGGAACGTATGAGGTTTATACCCCAATGTAGACTTCGCCTTATCAATCATTAGCCCCGTTTCAGGTGGCCGCCTAGCAGTTTGACTAAACTTAGATGCATCAGTACGAGAAATAAGAGTAGGGTTCAGTTGAAATACATCAGCCACTTCTAATGCCATTTGGTGGGGCGTAAGTACTTCGCCCCCAGAAATATTGTAGATTCCTTCGACCTGTTGTTTAACAACTAAATAACATCCCATTGCCAGATCTTCGACCAAAGTAGGAGTACGGTACTGATCGTCAACGACACTAATAGGTTTTTGTGCTTCTAGGCTTTTCTTTACCCAAAGCACAATATTAGAGCGGCTCATATTAGGAACTAATCCGTATACTAAAGCGGTGCGTAAAATAGCGTTCTTTACTCGACTCTGCTTAACTAGTACTTCAGCTTGAAGCTTAGATTGCCCGTAAAAGTTGATTGGTTGAGGTTTATCTTCCTCTGTTAAATACCGTTTATCTCCTGCAAATATAAAATCTGTAGAGAGGTGAACAAAGAAGCTATTGTAAGCTTCAGCAGCATGTAGTAGGTGAGCTACACTCTGTACGTTAACCTCCCAACACTCATTCTGATGCTGTTCACAATAGTCAACATTTGTCATAGCTGCGGTATGAATGATTATATCAGGCCGAACCAGATGAACGATATTAAAAACATGATCACGATTAGTAATGTCCAGATCAAAGTACTGAAAATCTTGATACTGTTCAGCAAAACGAGCTTCGCCTCGGGAAGTTACTATGGTATAAATGTCATCGTCAGATAATAATAGAGGAATCAACTTTTGGCCCAGTAAGCCATTTCCACCAGTTAGTAATACTTTTACCATAGTCTTTCTGTTTCTTTCACTTAAATAACTAACGGCTCTATTGAGCTGGAAATTCATACCCGAATTGTTGGGTAATTTTCTTTTTAGAGACTTCCTCTACCTCAACCACCATATAAATATCCTGATTTGGCTTTTCTACAGCCCTAGCTCCAGTCGGCTGAGCAGCAATAGAATCTATAACAGATAAGCCATCTATCACTTCACCAAAAACTGTGTAAGTATCGTCTAAATGAGGCGCTCCACCTTGAGTAGTATACGCCTGCAACCGCTTTGCTGAATAGTTTCGGTCAACTTCTATTCCTAGCTTTTCCTCTACTTCGGGCTTCAATGACATAAGTTTTTGGGTATATGCATCAAACTGTTGAGCGTTGTATAAATCTAGTAGTTCCTGACGAACTTCAGCATAATCGTCTCGTTGAAGGAGCTCCCCCACCCCATCGTTTAATTTCTGCATATCGATAGTTAGCTTCTCTTTTGGTAAGACTGTTCCTTGCACAACATAAAACTGGCTACCGCTAGACTCTCTTTTTGGGTTGATTTGGTCACCCTGACGAGCCGCCGCTAAAGCGCCCTTTTTATGGAAGAGCGTATCAACGAATTCAGCATCAATCTTATAATCTACAGCATCTTCCTGGGTTGATCCCGGACGAGTGGCTAAGTCACCCGTTTGCACCATAAAATCCTGAATCACCCGGTGAAAGATAACGCTATCGTATTTTCCACTCAGCGCCAACTCAAGAAAATTTTTCTTGTGTTTGGGGGTGGCGTCGTATAAAATAGCCCGCATATCGCCATATTTTGTACTCATCGTTATCAAATATTCTTTTTCGGAAGAGCAGGCACTTATAGTGCATATAAGCACTAAAAACAGCCAAAAAATAGTAGATAACCCTCTAATTTTATAGTTCATACCAAAACAAATTTACTACTTCTAAAATTAAAAAGATCAATTTATTGCTCTCTAATTGACTCAAGTATCTGATTGCCACCTTGAGCAATTATTTTTTCTGCCAGTATTTCTCCTACTTTTTCCGGAAGTTCTTTACTACCCACTACTTGGTCTTTTAGTAGTATTGCACCATCCAAACTCACTACTCCACCCCGAAGATATAACCTACCTCCGGTAATAGTCGCTAGAGCAAATACCGGAACACTACACCCACCTCGCAAAGCTTTAAGATAAGCTCGTTCGGCTCGAAGCTGTTGCTCGGTTGCTTCGTGGTTAATAAGCCTACGAATTACCTCTTTTTTTTCACTAGCTAAACTCACTTGCACTTCAACAGCTACGCTTCCTTGCCCTACGGCGGGAATCATTTGCTCGGTAGAAAATTGATGCACAATAGAACGATCATATTCCATACGATGTACCCCGGCGTAAGCCAGCATAAGTGCATCACACTGTCCAGCTTCCATTTTAGCCATACGAGTTTGCAGATTACCTCGCATTTCTACGGTGTTCAAATGAGGATTATAGTGTTTAAGTAAAGCCTTACGTCGCACTGAGGAAGTGCCAATAATTAGTGGCTGTCCATCTTGTAAAGAAAAATTAGGTTTATGACTGACCAGTACATCGGCTGTATGCTCTCGTTCGGTAAACGCTGCAATTTCGAATGTCTCTGGTAAGCTAGACTGTAAATCTTTGGCACTATGTACCGCCAAGTCTATTGTTTGTCGCTGTAGCTGCTCCTCAATTTCTTCAGTAAAAACTCCTCGGGTACCAATTTCGGTGATAGCGACATCTTGCCGCTTATCACCCCGCGTATTAATAGTAACAATTTCGCTTTCTACCCCACCCGCACGTAACTTCTCAGCTACATAGTTTGTCTGCCAGAGAGCTAATTTACTGCCTCGGGTTCCTATCTTTAATTTCATACCCGTCTAATTAATTGCCCAATGCTCAATGAAATATCTAGTAACAAGATTTTAGAATTAGCATTTCTCTCTAGCTGACCATAAGCTTCATTGAACCAATACAGCATCTTCTCTAGTGCCGAAGCATTTGCTATTTTGCTAAAATTGACTATAAACTCTAAATCTTTACCCTGCATCCGAATTAATTTCTTTTCTTTCTGTAAGGTATTTTCTTCACCGTAATGAGTCAATTGATCAACCGATTGATGCACTATCATCTCACGAATTATGGCTAGACCGTAGGTAAAAAGCGCCTTTTGATTTTCCTTACCTTGTTTGTGAAATTTATCGGTAAACGAGAGTAGCTTTTTATAATCTTGAAGATAACACAGGCGCATCCAATCTCGAAAAAGCTGGTGACTATTATCTTCCACCTCCTGAAATAATTGAAGAGCTTTTTGAAAATTCCCTTCAGCCAACGTAGCAATTCGCTGCAATCGTTGCCGACCGGCTCCTTCTTCTATAGCCGGATGGTTAATAAGCATTTGCACAATCTCTTCATCCGTAAAAGCCCGGATTTGGACAATCTGCGTGCGCGACAAAATAGTGGGTAACAGTTGCTCTGTACTGTGAGCTACCAGAATAAATATGGTCTGATCCGGTGGTTCTTCTAGAATTTTTAGAATACCATTAGCGGCTGCCGGATGCATTCGCTCGGGATGCCAGATAATGACAACCTTATAGCGGTCACCAAACGCCGTAAGGCTCAACTTTCTGATAATATTCCGACTCTCTTCCTTGGAAATATTGAGCGATTTATTCTCAGTACCCAAATACTCGCTCCAATCGGCCAATGAACCGTAAGGACGTTCAGCCAGGAAAGTACGCCACTCGGTAATGAAGCTATCACTAACTACATCCTTTCCCGTTATTTTCTTAGTAGAACCCACCGGAAACACAAAGTGTAAGTCAGGTTGAGCGTATTGAACTCCTGGTTGCTGATTACTGGAGGATCGGTCGCCGCAGTCCCCTCCTTCTCCGCGATTGTTGCAATTCAAGTATTGAGCATACGCTAAAGCCAAAGCTAAATTGGGGCTGCCTTCCGGCCCCAAAAATAGTTGAGCATGGGCTACCTGTTCAGTATTTGCTGACTGTATTAGGTGCTGTTTTACTTCGGACGATCCATGTATTTCTGAAAATTGCAAGAGCCAGTGTTGTCTATTGAGAAAAGTACAAAAATAAAAAAGTCTTCGATAAGTTTATCGAAGACTTCTTAAAGACTCTTAATTTTTTAGAGGCTATTTCTTTTTATAGCGACGGTTGAATTTCTCAACTCGCCCGGCAGCATCCACATACAGCTTCTTACCGGTATAAAACGGATGAGATGCTGAGCTCACTTCTATTTTCACTAATGGATAGGTGTTGCCATCTTCCCAATCAATGGTATCTTCGGATTGAATAGTAGAGCGAGTGACAAACTTGTGGTCGCTGGAAGTATCGTGGAAAACCACTTTTCGGTAATCGGGATGAATATCTTTTTTCATAGTGTACTAATTTTCTAAAGTCCAACAGTGGACAGTAAATTTCGGTTCCTTTTTTAGAGAATCGCAAAAATATGAAATTTATTAAGTTCTAAAAAGCGAGCGATCTAAAAAATTAGGTAAGACCGAACCCTAGCTCCCACAAACAATACATTTGACTGTAACGGATAGGGCCGAGAAGCATCGTCAAAGTACTGCTCGTAAGCTGCAAAAGCTTCCATTACTCCTTGTTTTCCTCGAAGCCCTAACCCGGTTTCTACCCGATAGTTCATTTTCCAGGTATCGCCTCTATCGAAGAAAATTGGGTTAGCCCAAGCTCGTCCGTACACATCTACTATTTCTGAGGCTTTAAACATCCACCGCCCTCCGGCTAATAACGATGCTCGCAAGTTTTGCCAGCTTTGAAACGCTTCTAAGTACTCCGGTCGACGTCCATCTACTCGGTAGGTATACACATTCAGCCGACCGTGAAAACGATATTGCATTCGCTCACCAATTGAATAATGGGGCGTACTAAAAGCTGAGTACAGGGCAGTCATCACCAGCAGTCGGCGAGTGGGACTATACTCCTCGTCAGGAATTGATTCATCGGAAGGTACGGTATTATCAATTTCGTGGCGACAATGATGCGTTACCCCAAATTCTAGCGTTCCAACTTTTGTTTTTCGGAAAAACGCAATTGACTCATTCCAGATGGCTCCTCGCATATGAAAGTTAATTTCGTTGTGCGGATTGGCTGTGAGTTCGTGGGAGAGTGTTCCGGCAATAGTCGCTTTATCACTAAAACGATAGAGTTCAATTAACCCGAAATACTTGGCGTTCCAGGCTTGCTCATCTAAAGCAGAACCAAAGCCCCGCATTCCTTCGGCACTAAAAATGACGTTAGGTAAAAAGCCGCGTTCGCTGGTGGTATCGTCTAAGGGAGCTGGAAAGAAATTACGAGCCACAAAGATTTGTGCTGAAACGGAGCTAGAAATTAGGAGTAATAAAAAGATTCTTATCCCGAGAGAAATCATAGTAGTTTGATTTGATTACCCCAACAAGTTACCAACTTAGTATTCAGAAAAAGATCGATTTATAAAAGAACCTTACGCTAGGGAATTTGCAGAAATTTGTGGGTTTGTAGTGAGATACGCCACTGCGGGTTTTGTTGAACGTATTCAATCATTTGAGGAAGCATTTTTTCGGCTACGCTCCACTCGGGTTGCAGAAATAGTTGGCACTGAGAATTCATTTTTTGGGCAAATTGCTCAGCCCAGCGAAAGTCATTCTTATTATAAATAATGATTTTCAGCTCGTGGGCTTGCTCGTGAATTTCGGGTAAAGGTGCCTTAAACTTTTTCGGGGAAAAACAAATCCAATCCAACTTTCCGCTCAGTGGATAAGCTCCTGAAGTCTCGATGTTAATTGTAAACCCAGATTGCTTGAGCTCTTGGGTAAGTTCGGTTAAATTGTATATCAGCGGCTCGCCCCCAGTAATTACGACTAACCGAGACGGATACTGCTGTGCTTCTTCCACAATTTCACTCACAGTTTTTTGCGGGTGCGCGCTCGCATCCCACGATTCTTTTACATCGCACCAGTGGCAACCCACATCACAGCCACCCAAACGAATAAAGTAAGCCGCTTTCCCCTGATGAAACCCTTCGCCTTGTAGGGTGTAGAAGGCTTCCATAACAGGAAGTTTTTTAACTTCAGTTTTAACAGACAATGCTTCAACTCTATTTATTGATAAATCTCTTTTTTGGCAGCCAACATTGCGTTATAAAGTAGGGCTGCTCTCGTCATGGGACCAACTCCACCAGGTACCGGAGTAATGTAACTACATTTTTCCGCTACCTCTTCAAAGTGCACATCGCCCACCAATTTATAGCCGCGCGAGCGTTCGGGCGCATCTACTCGGTTGATACCAACATCGATCACTACGGCTCCTTCTTTCACCATATCAGCAGTTACAAAATGAGCTTTGCCAATAGCGGCAATTATAATATCCGCCTCGCGGGTAATCTCCGCCATATTTTTCGTTCGGCTATGGCAAATTGTAACAGTAGAGTTACCCGGATTAGACTTGCGGGACATTAGTAAACTCATCGGTGTACCGACAATATCGCTGCGACCAATTACTACGCAATGTTTACCTTCGGTTTCAATATTATAACGCTCTAGCAATTGCATAATTCCCAATGGAGTAGCGGCTACGTAAGATGGTAACCCTTTCGCCATCCGTCCTACGTTTATCGGGTGAAAACCGTCCACATCCTTTTCGGCTTTAATAGCAAAAGTGATTTTCTCGTCATTGATATGCTTAGGTAACGGTAACTGTACGATGAAACCATCAACGTCAGGGTTATCATTCAGCTTATGCACTTCGTTTAGCAACTCTTCTTCAGAGATAGATTCGCCCAAACGAACGAGAGTAGAATCAAAGCCTACTTGTTCACAATCTTTTACTTTATTGCGGACGTAGGTTTCGCTGGCAGTATCGTTGCCTACCAGTATGGCTGCCAAATGCGGCACCTTTTTTCCTTCAGCTTTCAGTTGTTGTACCTGTTCAGTGAGTTCCTGCCGAATTTGCTGCGCCGTTTGTTTACCGTCAATTATGGTCATAGTGGTGAGAATATATCTGATTCATCGATAAGTGTATCGAGCGAGAACGTTTGGCAAAAGTACATATAACGCAAATGCCATCATAAAAATGTGAGTGAAACCATTTAATCTCTTCTTGTGGATAAATGTTAGAATTCCTGTAAAGATCATCTTATTTCTAATCGTAATTATCACTGTTCGCTAGTAATCATCAGAATACTACAAACATCAATATATTTTTTTTTTATAGTTTGCTGAAGAGTAGACATTAAGTAAACATCTACAAATAGACGAAGCGTTATTTAGGTATAATGTTGATGTTTACTGCAAAATACAATAACCCTTTGGAGCTTGGTCATATGTCAAACATTAAAATGTATTCAAAATAATGTCTGAAGTGAGTTGAATTAATCCAACTTCAGCACCGCCATAAAGGCTTCTTGGGGAATTTCTACGTTACCGACCTGGCGCATTCGCTTCTTACCCTTTTTCTGCTTTTCCAGTAGTTTGCGTTTTCGAGAAATATCACCGCCGTAGCATTTGGCAATCACGTTTTTACGAAGGGCTTTTACCGTTTCGCGAGCAATTACTTTCTGACCAATGGCGGCCTGAATAGCAATCTCGAACATCTGGCGGGGTAGCAGCTCCCGTAGTTTTTCACAGAGGCGCTTGCCCCATTCGTAAGCTTTATCGCGATGGACAATAGCGGAGAGTGCATCTACCTTATCACCATTAAGCATGATATCCAATTTTACCATGTTGGATGCTCGGTAGCCAATGGGGTGATAGTCTAAGGAGGCATAACCACGAGAAATGGTTTTTAGCTTATCGAAGAAGTCGAAGACAATTTCCGCCAAGGGCAACTCGAAAGTTAATTCAACCCGGTCTTGGGTTAGAAATACTTGATTCTTTATAACTCCTCGTTTATCTATACAAAGCTCTATAATACCGCCAATAAATTGCGACTTAGTGATAATCTGCGCTCGGATGAAAGGCTCTTCAATACGGTCGAGAAAATTTGGCTCGGGCATTTCAGATGGTGCACTTACCGGTTTCATAGTATTATCAACATCCGAAAGATAGGCGTGAAACCCTACCGAAGGAACGGTGGTGATGACGGTCATATCAAATTCTCGCTCCAACCGCTCCTGCACAATTTCCATATGCAACATTCCCAGAAAACCGCAGCGAAAGCCAAAACCTAGTGCCGCCGAGGTTTCGGGTTCCCAGATCAGAGCGGCATCATTTAGTTGCAATTTCTCCATAGAGGCTCGCAGCTCTTCAAAATCGGAAGTTTCTACCGGATATATACCGGCAAAGACCATTGGTTTTACGTCCTCGAATCCACTCAAGGAGGTAGCCGGATTTTTCACGTGGGTGATGGTATCACCAACCTTTACTTCGCTAGCGGTTTTAATACCAGAAATAATATAGCCTACATTTCCTGCTTCAATCGTTTTCGCAGGCTCCTGCTTCAGCTTTAAAATCCCGATTTCATCAGCACTGTAAGTACGCTCGGTATTCACAAATTTCACCTGATCTCCCTTGTTCAGTTTTCCGTTAAAGACACGAAAGTACACTTCCACCCCCCGAAAAGAATTATAAACTGAGTCGAAGATCATTGCTTGCAAAGGCGCATCGACTTCTCCCGCCGGTGGCTCAATTCGCTCTACTACCGCCTCCAGAATTTCGGGTACTCCTAAGCCTTCTTTGGCACTCGCCAGCAGAATATCTTCTTGATTGCAGCCAATCAAATCAATAATCTGATCGCTTACTTCTTCTACCATTGCTCCGGGCAAATCAATTTTATTTAGTACCGGAATAATTTCCAGATCGTGCTCAATTGCTAGGTACAAATTAGAAATAGTCTGAGCTTCTACTCCCTGAGCGGCATCAACTACCAATAATGCGCCCTCGCAAGCCGCAATAGAGCGCGATACTTCGTAAGAAAAATCAACATGGCCGGGAGTATCAATCAGATTAAGAATATAAGCCTCTTCTTTTCCCCCTTTACTATACGTATAATTCATCTGGATAGCATGGCTCTTAATAGTAATACCTCGCTCCCGCTCCAAATCCATATTGTCCAGCAGTTGGTCTTGCATATCCCGCTCATCTACTGAGCCGGTTGCCTGAAGCAATCGGTCAGCTAGGGTACTTTTTCCATGGTCAATGTGGGCGATGATGCAAAAATTACGGATATTCTTCATAAGCTTCGTTCTACAGCAAATAATCGGCGCCAACCGCCAATGATCGAATGTTCAAAAATAGCAATAATAGTTGGTGTAGTAACAAGGGCGAAGGCGTATTTAGTTTAGCCAGAAAATGAAACTTTCGACTGGTACTCAAACTATTCCTTTGGTGCCGGGTTGAAAACAGCGTATGAGCAACAATAAGACAAAAAATGTGCTAGGCAATTCACTTCAGCTTTGTAGCGAATCACCCAAGACTGGGTTTTACCGTACTGGTTGTTGCGAGACTGGCCCGGAAGATAGTGGCCGTCATCTGGTCTGTGCCATTATGACCGATGAGTTTCTCCTGTTTACTAAGCAACAAGGCAATGATTTGATCACTCCACTGCCTGTCTATAATTTTCCAGGACTGAAGGCGAACGATCGCTGGTGTCTCTGTGCTTTGCGGTGGAAAGAAGCTTTTGACGCAGGGATTGCCCCTCCGGTGGTATTGGAAGCTACTCACGAATCAGTTCTGCGGTATGTTTCTATAGAAAACCTGTTAGCTCACGCCCACTTACCCGTAAACTAAGCCTCTTCTTCTCTTTAATATAATTTTTCTGCTTAAAGTTAAAATCTAGCACTTACGAAGTGTGAGGGGATATTTTGCTTGGATAAACCGCTTAAGTCCTAGATTTATTTATTTTGAGCCGAAAAGTGATTGGCAAAACGCTAAAAATGCTCTTTTCTGGCAGCTAAATCGGTAACCTTTTTAATGTTTGAAGTAAGAAGCAGATATTTCTCATGTACCTTTTTAAGAGAAAATGATAAAAAAATTTACTATATATTTCATTTACTCTCGAAATAGTACATATCTATTTTTTGCAATTATAAAACTATATCAAGAACTATTTAAACGCTTATACTAATAACCCCTTTCATTTAGACCATATAATTGCTCGCTCCGAGAAATGTATTAATCTATTCACTTCCATTCCTGAATATTTCGCCGTTGTATACAATTCATTGCTCAACCGGCAACTGCACAAGAAAATATGGAGAAGCAAGAACTGAGAAACCAACTCTACGCTTGCATTGCCCAACTAGACGACAGTAATCGGGCTATCGTTTTGCTTCATTTAGAAGGCATTGCTAATCAGCAGATTGCCGAGATTATAGGATTGAGTGATAACCACGTAGCGGTGAAGCTCAAACGAATCAGCGAGAAGCTAAAGATATGCCTTAAACAATAAGAAGTATGCTAGATCAGGAACTACAAGAACTATGGCAAGAAACGCCGCCCGATATGCAAATCAAGTTTAGTCAATCTAAACTCATATGGATTTTTTACGGATTCTATCTATTGTTTGGTATTGGAGTACAGATGTTTGTTTGGTGGATGAACCGCCAAGCGTTAATCAAGGAATTCAACCCAATATTGAAACAGATAGAAAATACGATACAGAGCCTAGAATCGTCCTAAAAAACCATTTATCCCTCTCTTGTTATACCGAGTAACCATGGTAATTTCGTTATTAAAAAGTGAAAGGCGAAACTCATGGAAACTATTATCATTTCGGGAGATAAAAGTAAAGTTGATTTAATACAAAAATTAGCCAAAGAGTTAGGACTAGATAGCAAACGAGTAGACAAACTCTTAACCGAAGATCCGGCTCTGGGCATGTTGGCTAACATGGTAAAAACTGGTAAAACAGTTAGTAAAGCTACTGTTCTAAAAAAAGCCTAAGAATATATGATTGTTGGTTTTGATCAATCTTTTCACAAAAGTTTGTCGAGGTTAAAAAACAAATAAGTAGCTTACAAACTCATCAACTTTATTGAAGAACTAGAGAATGCTACTAAATTGGCTGATATTCCTAACGTTAAAAAATTAAAAGGTTTTAAAAATTACTCTGGAATTAGAATAGGCGATTATTGCTTAGGAACGCCGGAATTTTGGGGCGGAACCAGGCGCGAAAACTGAGCATAGCCAAGCTC
>CAKZPJ010000280.1 GCA_937138955.1 uncultured Flammeovirgaceae bacterium
AATCAGATAAGTAAACACTAATTGTTGCCAGGTCATGGGGCGTACAAGGGGAGTAATAAAAAAGACCATGATAAAACTAGTCAGTAGAGCCACCCAGCGTATTACCCGCGGAACTGAATTATCACTAATTTCGTAGATGCAAATTGGCTGTTGAGACTCTTGGGCGTTTTTTAGGATACGCTGAGCTACCTCAGGGGGCATATGGTGCATGCTACACACCATAGTTCGCACGCCTGACAAGTCTTTATCCAGGTCTGCTGCATTCACGGGCTTGGTGAGATAAGTGTTTTGTTTATTCCCTCGCTGATTCAGCTTCTTAGCGCTTTCCTGATTAGGATATAGATCGCTTAATGTTAGTTGAAGGTCAGGATAATTATATTGCTTTCGTAGGATATCGGCTACATCGAACATAGGACCACCACTGCCGGAACAGAGGTCAATCACCCGATGAGTACTGCAATGCTCCAAAGCTCGGGCAACCAGTTTAGCTAAAGTCTTAGATGTGCCTAACAGTCGGTGGATAGTCACGATGTAGCGGGTCATACATTCGCGAAGCCAATGAGGAAACCAGGGTAGGTCTTCAAATTCAAAAAGTTGCTTGCGTTTCATGACCGGGGCGGTTGTTGTAGCTTAAAACTACCTCAAAATAATCAGAATTGAAATAATCAGGGTGGCGGGGCAAAAGTAAAATTGAACCAACTACTACCAAATTAGTTAGTAAAACAAGTATATTACTACCATTCTTAAAACCTAACTACATCAATATGGAAGACTTAAATGTATATATTCAGCCCTTTTTGATCGGGCTCGGAGTAGGACTCATTCTGCTGTTAGTTGTCTACATTAATGAACGCAGCAAGCGCAGTGGGCTAAAGAAGGAGATTTCTACGTTAAAAAACCATTTGCAGAACAAAATGGAGATTGAAGCCGAAGCCACCGAAAACCGCCGCAAGGAAGTAGAGCGATTAAAAAAAGAGAATGAGAATCTCAGAATTACTAATCAGTCGCTGGCCCAAAAGCCGGGTAGGCGTGAAATAATGAACATGCACGTATACCAGAAAGCGATCGGTATCATGACGGAAAGTGCGCAGGGCTTTGCCCCTATGTGGCAACGGGCCTTGCGCGAAGCCGAGGCTGAAGTGGAGAAATCTGATCAAGGTTCTTCTTCCTTTATCAAGAAAATCATTCCTACTCAAATCTTCGGGGGCTCATCAGAACCTAAAAAGCTAGATTCAAGTGATGGTTTCGACGGTGAGCGTTCTTAACAATAAGCCGCAACGTATACATACTCCGTATTTTTACTAAGGTTAGCTGTATCATCATCACATTTTAAGTGGCTGATAGCATTTCATTACCAAAGTTTGACAAACAAAATCAAGCTGATTCAGCTTATTAGGTTATTTGAAACCCAAAGGCAGTAGATGGCAATTTGCTCATCACTAATTTGGGTGAGCATCAATGTTAGTATGTCCCATTTTTATATAGTATGGAGCAAGACAAGACTTCAACCACAGAGAAGCAGGTAGCTACAAATACCACCGATGTTAACTCCATAGAAAAGCAGGTGAAGGAGGACTTCAACCAGCAAAATCAGCCCAAAGAAGGTGATCAGATACTAAAAGAGCAAGTGCAGATGGCTCTAATGGAGTACCGTCGCCATAACAAATCTCTGCTTCTCTCTTCCTTCTCCGGCGGATTAGAAGTGGGGTTCAGCGTACTATTGATGGGGCTGTTGTATACTATGTTTCACGGGCAAATGTCCAAAGCAGGGTTAGAGTTTGCGTTAGCTTTTGCCTACCCTATTGGATTTATATTCGTTATTCTGGGTCGCTCGGAGCTATTTACCGAACATACTACTTTAGCGGTACTTCCGGTCTTGAACGGCTCAGTACGGGTTTCACGACTACTGCAGCTATGGTCACTTATCTTGGTAGGCAATCTGGTAGGGGGCTATGTTTTTGCCTTCTTAACTACGATAATGGCTCCCAAAATGGGCATTATTTCGTTAGAAGCCTTCGAGCACTTAGCAGAAAAAATGCTGAAGTTTAATTGGTGGGTTACACTGGGTAGTGCCATTTTTGCAGGTTGGCTAATGGGACTTCTTTCCTGGCTCAACAGTTCTTCTCAGGAAACAATCAGCCGTATTTTTATTATTGTACTGGTCACCGCGACAATTGGTTTAGCGGGATTACATCACTCAATAGTAGGTTCAATCGAGGTTTTTGCCGGATTTCTGGTCTCGCCCAAAATCACATTTAGTGACTACTTATTTTTCCAACTGTGGGCCACAGTTGGAAATATTATCGGTGGAACCGTATTCGTAGCGGTAGTTAAGTACAGCCATTTGGGAGAAAGAAAATTTATTAAAGAGCTTCATTCTCACTCAAGAGATTGATCTGATATGATACTTTCGGAAGAGATGAAGTAAGTGGAGCAACGTTAAAATCGATATCCAAGTAGCAGATACCACCGATTTGTTCTAGCTGCAATTATGCTGTTTAATGACATTCCACTACCACGCTCATATCGCGTCTCGAGAGATATCTTGTTGTGCTGAACCCCTAATCCACCAAGAAATCCGTATTCGTATAGTCTACTAAACTCTAAGGCCTTACGTTCTCTCACACTAAGCATCCCATTATTGATAGTTTCTACTTTTACATTGTTTGTTTCTTGAAAAGCCCAACCGTTTGAAAACCCGATGTTTGCGTAAACCGCCGGCTCAGAGGGGTATCGATATCGGAGCATATTATTCATTTTGATATAACTATAGCTAAACTCAACACTAACATTTTGGGTCTGATTGATATCAATAGTTCGGCTGTAGTCCCCCAACGCCTGGTAGGACGAGTAAGCAATCTCGTTAGTGATAATCCATTTTTTGCGACTTCGCGGAATGACAAAGTTGAGAAAAAGACCCCCAGCAAAATTAGTTGAGCGGGAATAGTTGGGTCGGGTTATCACAGGAGTTCTTCCTCCTCTAAACTTCAATGAAGTCAGAGAAGCTCCTGCTAGTAGTCCAATTTCATAGGTTACTCTCTCCGATGGTCTTTGAAAAGCTGCTTCGGAAGAAATGCACTCATAGTAATGAAGAAATAGCTTTTCTAAATCGTACTTACTGTACTCAATATTTTTTAGCTTATCGTTAACAGTTGGACAATCATCCAGGTAATTTTTTAGCTGACGAACAAATGTTCTGTTCTCGCCAATGATCCGTCTGTGCTTTTGCTTTTTCAAATATCGCTTATAGATCAGTAGGTGATACGATGAGTCTTGCTTTGTATAGAATTGATCAATGCCCTGAACATCAGAAAGGTAATAAAGGCTTTTAGAGCCTCTAACTAATGTTTGTAAAAAGGCATTTGTTACATCCATTCTAAGAAAGACTTCATTGGTGAGTGCACTGGTTCGTTTCGGGCTTTTTTCTCGCTCAACCATTGCACTCACATAGTGCTCATCTTTTACACTAAACTCTTGCAAATCGAATGGGGTATAACTGTTTGCCGTATCGTTCTTACTGCTTCTGAAAGAGATTTCAGTAGGGTTTCTTCCCCAGTTGTGATAATCAATAAAGCCACTCAGCGTATCACCCGCTTTAGTGATCACTTGACCGGGTAGAAAATTCTCTTGGGCTAATACGGAAGAAAAAGCTGTTACCCATAGAGCTACAACAGTGAGAAAGAGTTTTAGAATGGCGGACAAAATATTAGTACATATGTGGTGTGAAAATAGAGAACCTCAAGCTACTGGGTTGTCTACATTCTTAGAAACTTATACCGCACCTCTTCTTACACGAGTAAGAGTTTTGGCAAAATGAGAAATGCGCAGTTATTGCTTTTGTATTTACGAGGAGTTAACCTATTTTTCTGACTAAACCAGTTCTTCAAAAATCTCTCGTATATCATCAGTTACTCGCTTGGGGCGATGAGTTCGAGCATCCAGCAAACACCACATCGATTCCGCTTTTACGCAAAGGGTATTCTTCTGAGCATTCCAAAACTCTACTATCCGCCCGTACTTCGGACCGAAAACTTCGCCTACCTGAGTTTTTAATAATACCCGATTAGATAGGTAAAGCGGGTGTTTATACTCTACGTAATGACTCAGAACCACCCAAATATACTGTTGCTGCATTAGATCCGTAGCCTGCTGCTTCCAGTGTGCTTCGGCAACATCCTGAATCCACTGCACGTAACGCACATTGTTAACGTGCTGCATGGCATCTAAATCTTCGGGTTTTACTTCCCGAGTCTGCTCAAAAATATAGGGTTTCATCACGCGAAGTAAAGAATTTACAACGCTAAAGGATGCAGGTTGATGGTTTTAACCTGATTTTGCCGACGGATAGTGACTTCCAGCTGGGTTTGGCGGTTCAATAAAGCTTGCACTTCATGGCTGCTTCGCCCGCTAGCCGAAATATTATTAATTTCCATAATCTCATCATTAGGGGTGAATCCGGCTTTATCGGCGGGGGAGTCTTCAAATACGTGGCGTATCACTACTCTTTCCTGCTGATTGTCTGATTTTACTACCAAGCCCGAGTACGCTAATGAAAATTCATTAGCAAAAGACTCATTGGGGTGCCAGTACGACTGTTTGTGATGATAGTCTAGTACGATATTAAATCGCTTGAGCAGCGCATTACCGATGTGTCCAATTCCGTCTTTGAACGCTTTCTTATAATAACGTGACTGATTCAACCGAATAGGAATATCCGAGAGGCTAAACCATCCAAACTCAAACTCCTGAAGTCGCCCGGAAAAATTTTGGTCAATCGCCCCGGAAAAGTTCATGGTGTAAATTTGGTGCGTTCGGCCAATTTTTCGAGTAAGCTGATGCTCATCTACAAACGGAGAGTAAAGGGTGACAAAGGAACCGGACCCATTGTCTAGTTGAAACTTACCTGAAAGCGTTTCGCCATTGCTAAGCTGGAATGATCCATTGATGTAAGGTCGGCCACCAACTAGATCAAAAGCCTGCTGATGGTAATTTGGTGGAGGAGCATACGTATTAGGATCGTGCAAAATGATGGCCGATCGGTCATAGTCAATCTCCACCGTGTATTCCTTCAAAATATCCTGACCAATAATTCCGTACACTTCAGTATCTAAAGCCCGATGCAAATGCCGTAGTGGCAGATGTACCATCTTAACGCGCGACAGAGTAACCTCGCCTAAATGAAGCTTATTATAATTGGAGTAATAAACAAACTTGGGCCCTCGCTGACTGCGAACGGTAGAAAATCCATCGTGAGAAATATCTAAATGGTTTGCTTTTTTTTCGCTGATTACTGTAGCCGATGCCCCAGTATCGAAAATAAAACGTAGCGGTTTAGAGTCGTTTACCTGAATATTAATAAAGATATGGTTGTTATGCAGCGTGAAGGGAATGTGGTCCAGCTCAAAAGCTGCCACCTCAAAGCCCATCACCCAAGAAAGTGTCGCTAGAAGGAGAACTCGGAAAACCGAAACCATGTTGATAAATTAATCGCGTTATGGCAAGTTACTGCACGAGGATTAACGAAATATACACAACTTGGTTAAACAAAAAAAGCGCCAAGTTAGCGCTTTTTATAAGAATTAGGGTTTAATGTACTATTCCACTACAACTCCGGTGATTTTTAGGTTCTGCCACTCCTTTTGGGTCGTGGTCTTGACCGCCACAGTTTTACTAAAAGCACCGAGTTTGGCCGCGTTGTAGGTAGCCTTCACGGTTCCTTCCTCACCAGGGGCAATTGGTTGCTGAGTATAGCTAGCTACCGTGCATCCGCAAGAGCCTTTGGCTTCGGTAATTATTACCGGCTCATCCGAATTATTAGTGAAAGTAAAAGAAATTGTCTTAGGCTGCTGATGCTTAATGTCTCCAAAATCGTGGGAGGTAGCATTCCAAGAAAGCGACTTGGCTTCAGGGGCTGAGGCAGCAGCCAATGATAGGGCAGACTGGGCTTGTACACTGAAGGCACAGCAGACACTTAAGAAGAAAATAATCAGTAAATTTTTCATAGCAATAAATTTTAAGTGAGAAAATTGATACAATTCAAAAGTAGGGAAGTGGGTAGAAAATAGTTGTTAACGAAAACATAAGAATTGTTAACAAAATGTTAAAGGCATTTTCAAATGCTGAAAAGTGCTTATTTTCGTACCTATGAAGAATATTGCCATACGTTGGGTAGTCGCTTTCGGAATTATTACGGTGCTGGGTATTGTGGCCGCTCAGTCGTTTTGGGTTATTAAAATCTGGAATGCAGAAGAGCGGAAACTGAACCAGCAGATTTATGTGGCACTAAAAGAGGTAGCCGTTCAACTGGCTGATCATTACCAAAGTATGACTGCCTCGGGGCATCCGGTGAAGCAGATGACCGAAGACTACTACGTGGTAGAAATTAACGATGTGGTAGATTCTCGGGTAGTGGAGCACTACCTAAAAACTGCCTTAGTTAAAGCCAACGTAATGGCCGATTTTGAGTACGCTGTTTACGACTGCCGGAAAAACCAGATGGTTTGTGGAAACCGAGTAAGCATACTAAATGCAAATGTTAGCGAACGCAGTACGTGGGGAATGCCGCTCTACAAAAAGTACACTTATTACTTCGGAGTGTATTTTCCTGACAAATCTAGCTACGTATTCTCAGAGATGGATACTTGGTTTATGCTATCCGCGGTGTTGCTGCTGGTTATTTTGTTCTTTGGCTATACTCTTATGGTTATTCTTCGGCAAAAGCGATGGTCGGAGCTCCAGAAGGACTTTATTAATAATATGACGCACGAGTTTAAAACTCCCATTGCCACCATCAATGTGTCGGCTGATGT
>CAKZPJ010000281.1 GCA_937138955.1 uncultured Flammeovirgaceae bacterium
ACTTCCCCACTACTCCGGTGGCGTACCCAGCCGATTTGAGCAGCTCTGCCAGCGTGACGTTAGAAGTATCTAATCCGGTTTGACGGGTTTTGCCCCGGACGTAAATCACTCCTTCCATGCCAACCATCTGCTGATACTTCCCGGTAAGCAATGCAGCTCGAGTAGGCGTACAAACGGCTCCATTGCTATGATAGTCAGTAAACATTAATCCGTTGGCCGCCATACTATCCAAATTAGGCGTCTGATAGCTCAGTTGGCCATAAGAACCCAGATCACCGTAACCTAGATCGTCGGCCATAATGATGACAAAATTGGGCTTTTGAACTTCGAGGCTATCAACCTGAGCGGATTCGCAGGCCAAAAAAAATACGATCATCGTTGCGAAATTGAAGGCTCGTACGGTAGCAGAAATATTCAGGAAGGCTAGTGTAGTATCTTTCATTGGGGAAAATACCTAAGCTATAGAAAAAAAGCTACTCCGATTAAGAATAGCTTGACGAAGAGTGAAGTATAGTTGTCTTATTGTTTAATTAGGCGATATTGCTTTGTATTGTTTGGTAACTGCATTTGAAGAAAATAAGTACCGCTTCGTTGATTAGTTAGATCAATAGTAGGTTGTACAGATTGTAACATTCCTTGAATGACAACCGCTCCCCGCAAGTCAAAAACTTGGAATGGTACTGACTTTAGCTCCTTTTTTATTCTGACACTAAACAATCCTTCACCTGGATTGGGATAAAAAATAATTTCTGACTCATTCAATTCGCCTTCAATCGAGGTTATCACTTCAGTTATTAGCTCTCGAGTAATTGATTCCGCAGCCATATAGTTATCATTACCTTCTTGAGACGCCATTACGATTACTTTTGAATTGATAACCGTCAGAATGCCATCTTCCAGCGTTCCTTCGCCCTCGCTAATCACAACCGTTACTGGTAGTTTCGAATCGCTATTAGCTTTAATTTGAAATGTATTATCTCCGGCAGGTATTACGTCTAGCGTAACTACTTGCGAAGCTTTGCTGACGGTGAATGAGAACTCAATGGTATCGCTCGGCGCATATTCTTCATTACCAGCCTGAAATGCCCGAATGGTAACCTCTCCTGCCCCAGTAATTGTTAATGTCCCGTCAGCGATCTCAGCGGGGCCTTCTACTTCGTAGACAAGCGGCAACTCAGAAGAACTTTCAACCGCTAACGAAAAAGGATTATCACCAAACACCGGATTATCCGGAAGCTGATAGGTAATTATCTGAGTATTGGTGCCTAATGGACTTTCTGATTCGGGAGGGTTTACCACTACAAAAGTATGAGAAACAGTTCTGGCAGGGTTATACTCATCATTACCCGGTTGACCAATTGCCAGGGTTACCTCGCCCGCCTGTGTAAACGTCAGAGATTTTTCGTTACGCAGTACGCTCCCAACTAAGTCGATGTCAGGATTTAAACCGCTACTAACCGTTATTTCTAGGTTAACCACTTCATCCACTTCCACCGTGTCAGGCAAGGCTACTAGAGTAACTACTTGATTTTGCTTACTTGGTTCAGCTACTACGAAAGACTGTCGCTCTCGTACTGCCAAGTAGTTTTCGTTTCCTTCGTTATAGGCCTCTATGGTGATCTCACCACTTCCGGTTATTATTACTTGATTACCATCTAAACTGGCATTCCCACTAATAAGGGTAAATTCTACTGGAATATCAACACTTGAAGTAGCTTCCAAATTGAATGGTTTATCGCCAGCCAACTTATCTTCTATTTCGGAAAACCTAATTGTTTGAGTGGCTTTGGTAATCTCAAAAGAGCGCTCAACCGAAGCGGCTAAAATATTTTTATTCCCGGCTTGACTGGCTTCCACTGTTACTATTCCGGCTTGTTGCACTACCAACGATTGTTCATCCAGATCAACCGAGCCTTCTTTGACTGAAAACGTAATTGGCAAACCTTGGTCAGACTCAGCCGTGAGTTTAATCTCTTTTCCAGCTTGATACACGACATCGTCTAATGCGTTGAAGTCAATAGTTTGGGGAGCTTTTTTTACGGTAAAAGAAACAGTTTTACTGTCTCCTCGGTAGTTACTATCTCCGCTGGTTGATGATTCTATTTCTACCTCGCCTGCATCAACAATTGTTACAGTATTCCCCTCTATTGTCACACTACCCTTTTTTACGGTAAAAGTAGGAATGAATTCGGGAGTTGATGTTACTTGAAGGGTGAATGGGATGTCGCCGTAAGTTTTATCTGCTACCTGAGTGAAGGTAAGCGTAGATATAGCTTTATTTATCTGAAAAACAACCTCTAGTTCATCAGCTGAATACTCATCCGTTTCCTCAAGTACAACCTTAATTTTGGCTGTTCCAGCACCAGTAATACTGACTTGTCTGCCAGTAAGCTCAATGGGACCAGATACTTTTTGGTAGCTGGTTTTCCCATCACCTTGAAAAGAAACATTCAGGTCAAACGGTCTGCTACCGTAAGTTTTCGCGGCTATTGCCTCTATGGTGAGTGCTGGGTCAATTTTCTTATTATCAATGCTCAGATTCCAAATGAGTGGTAAAGATGTGGACTGTTTATCCCCTAGCTTAATTTTAACTGTTTCTCCTTTTGTAAGCCATGCAGTAGTCAATTGCCCATTAGCTGAACTGGCCAGTAATAAAGATTCATCACAGCTTCTATAAATTGTGGCATTTGCATTCTGAATAACCAAGCGACCTTCTTTTGGTAGGGTAAAAGTGTACCAGTAGTTTTCTTTTGGTAATGTGTTTTCACCATCTTGAGCATTCACAGCCAATTCGCAGCTACTGCCACTTTCATCTTCTTTTTTCTCATAGTCAAAAGTGATAATGCCCTCACTTAGCTGAATATTTGCGATAGTAGCTCCGCTTTTTGTGCCTTCACCCCGGTCTTCGTAAAGATTGGAATTAGGATCTGAGGTATCGTTAAATTCAGTGCGATAACTACTTCCGGGAAATAAGTCTCCTTCATCACCTCGGTTTCTCTCATAATCTAAATCATTTTCACCGTCGGCCTCCTCTAAATCCACGCCTTTGAAATCTCTACGGTTGTTCACATGTATACTCTCCGGATAACGATTAGTCCGCTCCGAGTCAACATGCCATATCGCCATCCCAGCTCCATTTAAGTATTCATCTGTTCCTTCTTTCTGCCTATTTTCTAATAAAAAATATTCGTTAGAATTAGGAGTAGTAATTTTGAATACTTCCCCGCTACTATCAGCGGGTTTTAGCTCATAACTGCCTGCCTGCTCAGTAATATCTCTTACACTAGCCCAGCCTAGTTTCTCTTTAGAGAATGCCGACATTCCAGCTGGATGGTTCTCCTTTCCGAGCCACCCCCCTAACCCCATCAGTCCCCATTCACCAATACCGTAGTGCTGATCATCAGTCCCATCAGTATCATATAAATCGGGTAACCCCAGTAAGTGGCCAAATTCATGACAGAAGATTCCTATTCCAACAATACTATTATACCTAGCTCTTACTTCTGGTTGAATGGTGTAGTCTTTAGCAAATTTCAACTCTGAGTTTCCATTTATAAGCGGAAGCGGTGATATGGAAGAGCGATGTGACCAAATGTAATCACCTCCACCGCCTTCTTCATCTCCCATGCCAGCATGAATAATCATTACTCCGTCTACATTACCATTATTAGTATTGTCGTACTTGGTAAAATCTATATCATCATCAAGAGCAGCCTTTAGGGCTTCTACTACTAACTCGCGAGCCCGCCCTTTTCCGTATTTTTCTCCGTAGTACGCATAATCATTCTTAGCCTGATACCAGCCTGCTACATCTACAGTAGGGTCAAAATTGCCGTGGCTATTTTTTTGAAAATAACTTTTAAAAGTTGGTTTATCCGACGGGCCATTAAACAGTTTTAAAAAATCTTCTTTCTCATATTTATGTTTCATGTCTGGGTACTCAATAAGAATAGCCAGTATCTTAACGTTACCCTGAGTTGGAACTACTGCGGCTGAGTTGCTTCTAGCATTAGAATTTATCGTCAAAAAGTGGTCACTAGCACTACCTTGAGTACCTATTAATTGTTTAGAAAGTCCTTTACGGACACCTAAAAGTTTCCGTTGCTGAAATATTGATCGGTCGGAAGGGTTCGTAGCAAGGATACCGGTACTTATTATTTGTCCATTCTCAGCAGTTGCGTATTCATAAAACCCTAACTGGTTTTTCATAACTGCGTATCCATCTTCAGTTACCATCCAATGGTTGTATGCACTGCCTCGGCTGATCACTCGAAGCGTTTGTCCGTCAGGTTGATTGACTGTAATTGAATAAGGGGCGGGTGGAGTAGTAGGAGATGTATTCTGAGCAAACAGAAAAGTAGAATGATATAGCAGAAAAGTTAACCACAATAAAGACAACCTAGCCATAGTCTTACAGTAAATCTTGAATCGTTCTCATACGTCCACTAGTTCTATATTACTAATAACATAAATTTTAGAAAAAATAGCTAAAATCCAAGCTAACTAATACAAAAACTACCAAAACAGTACGTAATAAAATCAATTCATTCTGATTCAAACATATGTATTAGGTAAGCTGTATAGTTGCTAACTTTCTTTATTATTAAATATTTAATTAGTTAAATGCAATTAAAAAGGCTAATTCTATTCAAAAAATCACATATTCTTACGCTAGCTATGTAGAACTAGATCTAAACAGATTGATGTAAGATTTTCCCCTAAATAGTATCTTTTTTAAATTGAAACCTGGTGATTATGACCAAATCTGACTATGCGAATAGAGGAAAGCTCCTGAAAAAAATAAAGTGGCTACTAAAGTACAAAAGATCAACCTGTACAGGCTGATCTTTTGCTTCTACCATATAAACTACTACCTAAATATGTACTTTCAACGCTCGCTTTCTATTGAATGTTGATGAATTGTTAAAATTCAAGTAGTTATCACTAATCATTTAAGTATACCTTACAATAATCGCGATCATAATTTAGGTTCGTAGCTATTGGTAGCTAATCTATTGGTTGGGAACGATTGATTTCACTCATTTGTAAATTCACTGTCTGGCGAGCCTTCTCCTCCGCTTCATCAAACCGAGTCATGAGTTCATAATACTCCCGATCTAACAGAAGATCGCGGGTTACGGTTAAATACTCGTTCACAAATATTGAAAAGAGGGCAGCGCGACGTGGGTTATCAGTATTCTCTGAAAAAAACTTGCGAATACTTTCTCCTACTCGATAAAAGCTATTTCCATCTTTTAATAAATACTTGTTGAAAGAATAGTGGAACATATCGCAGCTTAAAGCAAAATTGAATCCAGCTAAGAGACTCTTGTCCGGCATCACGCCTTTATATTCATTAAAAAATTGCTCTGCACATTCCGGCGCCTTTATTAGCTCAGGGTACTTTTCCATCACTTTATACAATTCAAAAGTTTAAATTCTAATATTTCTTCAAATATATCGCATAAATGTAACATATACAATAAAAAGTATTAATTTTTTTACATAATTAGCCATTAATCGCCAATTATCGGGGATGTAGCTGCTTGCACCCTATGTGATTCATAACAAAAAATTTAATAAAATACTGTCTCAATACTGAAAACCCTATGATTATTACATGCTGAAGGGTTTATTGCTAATCAAAATTTATTGATCAGACTTTAACAACATCTACCGTGTCATCATCTATTAATAGAACTGAGCGTACGTACCAAGAAATAGAACCACTTACTAAAGCGATAAAACAAAATTCCTCGCTAAAGAACTGTACGGTTCAAGGAATTGATTTATCAGAAGTGAATATAGATTGGTGTAATATCAGTATTGATAATACGGTTTTTCTGGGTTGTACTCTTAAAAAAGAAGATAAAAGCCAACTCATTAATCAAGGGGCTATTGTTTTTCCGAAAGTGGATCATCTTCCCTATGATCCCTACCGAACTAAGCTATATACCTGGCAAGAGCTGATGGACGGATATGACCCTAATAAAGATCAGAGTAAAGACCTGAAAATTTATCGCTATTTCATCCAGTATAAATTTAATCCACCGGTTAATGAAGCACTGTACCAGCGTATTCATGACCACGCTATTGATGATGCTCTACGCGATTTTGCTGGATTTCAGGAAGGTGGACTAACTGAAAGAAAGTTCGTGGGATTTATGGGTGGGCATAGCACACTACGAACCGATCCATTCTACAAAAAGGTAGCACAAACAGCTAAGCTGATTACGGAAAAAGGATATACGGTGGCTTCGGGGGGTGGTCCGGGCATTATGGAAGCGGCTAACCTGGGAGCGTACTTTGCTTTTCAACCAGACACAGAGCTAGCAGATGCCTTAGAAACGTTACAGGTAGCTCCTCACTATACTGACAAAAATTTTATTGTCCAGGCGCAACGGGTTATAGAGCAGTATCCAGAAGGTAAAAAAAGTTTAGCCATTCCTACTTGGTTCTACGGGCACGAACCTAGCAATTTATTTGCCTCTCATATTGCTAAGTATTTTTCTAATAGTATCCGAGAGGATACTTTGTTGGCAATTTGCTTGTACGGAGTAATTTTCGCACCTGGCAGTGCTGGTACAGTTCAAGAAATATTTATGGACGCTGCCCAAAATCACTATGCATCCTTCAACTACCTTAGTCCGATGATATTTCTAGGGCAACAATGGTACGAGATTGAATCAATGATTTATCCCCTCGTAAGAAAGTTGTCTTACGGCAAACAGTACCACGATCTACTTTTCCTTTCTGATGATCCCAAGCGTATCGTTCAATTTATTTTAAACCATCAACCCCAGGCTAATTCTTAGCTGACCTAAACTATTCTTGCTTATCCGTTTGTTGTCATTATGGATGGTAAGATGGAAAAGTCACCAATTAAGAGAGTATGATAAATGGCTAATTTGGCTGCCAGATGATTGATTATTCTATAATGTACATTTTCAGTTATCAACTTTCAATTGTTATATGATTCGTTCATTGTTAAGCTGTATACTTACTTGGATACTACCACTGGCTCTATTTGGTCAAGAAGTAGCCTTTGATACTCTCGCCGGAAAAGAAGTTGCCACATTAGCTGAACGATCTCGTACCGCTCAGGCTAAGTTGCATTTCCGAAAGGCAACACAGCATGAACTCAATGATGAGCTATCTAAAGCCATAGTATCGCTCAATCAGGCCATTGCTTTGAAGCACGATTTTCAGGAAGCACTACTCCTCCGAGCCCGAGTACATCGGCGCGAAAGTAATTTTACTAATGCACTTACCGATTATCAATCACTACTATTTTTAGATCCTAACCGAGTGGAAGCTCGTTTTGAAAAGGCTCAATTACTTTATCGGCTCGAGCGCTACGAAGCAGCTATTGCGGATTTTAAGTTCTTGCTAGAACATGATTTAGGCGAAACTACAACCGTTTATTTTAAGGGAAGCACTCATACTGAAGCCAATGGCGATACCTCTTTTTCAACTGAGTCAATCGGAACAGTTCAATCTGGAATGAAGGCCGATATTTGGAATTTTTTAGGATTAGCGTACCTAGCTCTAGAAGATTATAGAAAAGCATTGTTGTACTTTGAATTGGCTCTTAACCTAGAGCGCCAGGATGCAACTATCTTTAACAACATAGGATTAGTTTCTGAACGCTTAGGAGATACACTAGAAGCGATTAACTACTATCGAGACGCCGTTTTGTTACAACCGGATCATGATGAAGCACTTCAGAACTTTTCACTACTCACTCAGAAGTCCGGAAACTTAGATATAGCTCAAGCTACTTTTGCTCAACTTACAGAAGACGCTTCCCCCGCTACTCTGCTCCACCAAGGAATGACGCTTTATCGAGCGGGTAATTATCAACAAGCTATCACTAAGTACAATGAAGGCTTACGGCAGTCACCAAAAAATGCGGATATCTACCTTCAACGAGGATTTGCTCGGGAGAAGCTAAATCAATTGCAATCCGCTCTTACCGATTACACGCAAGCTTTGGTGCTTAATTCTACCCTAGAGAAAGGCTACTTGAATCGCGGTAATGTCTACTACAAACTAAAAAAGTTAGTTGCCGCCGAGCGTGATTACTTCACAGCATTGCAATTGGCTCCGAACAATGCCAAGACTCACTATAACTTAGGAATAGTTTACCACCGAAAAAAGCAAATAAATAAAGCATGCCGAGCCCTGGAACGTGCTTTGGAATTAGGATATTCTCCAGCTAAGAAAATAATTGACAAAGTATGTAGTAGCCAGTAAGTAAACTTCGCTGTGGTTTTTGCGGTTATAATTCAAACAACCATTTTTTAAACTATATGTCTACTGTGGTACAACAACTATCGGTCATTAAAAGGGCCAATCCATTTCTCTTGTTCTTAGTATTGTTTTTTGGCTCATTGTATTTAGGAAGCTCTTTTCTAATTCCATTGTCCATTGCTATTCTCTTAGCATTAAGCTTAACCTCGGTGAGTCAGTGGCTGGAAAAAATTGGGCTAAGTAGAGGTATGAGCAGTTTTTTATCGGTGCTTTTAATACTTCTGTTCTTCGTAGGAGTGTTTTCTTTAGTGACTTACCAAGTGTCTAGCTTGGCCGAAAACTGGGAGCAGACCAAAGGGCAGGTAACAAAAACTTTAGAAGATATTAAAGCATACCTAGACCGAAGTGGTATTTCTACCCAATGGATATCCGAACGGCTTGATAAAATTTCAGAATCCAATAGTACTGATGTTAAAAATATGATATCAGCTACTTTTACAACATTGGGTAAGTTTTTTCTAATTCTGATTTACACCTATCTACTTCTTTATTATCGCGATAAGTTTAAGCGTTTTCTGCAAAAGCTTACTCCCAAAAGTGCTACTGGTGAAACCAATACAGTAGTTGCTCAGGTTGGTAAAATCGCACGTGCCTACATTTCCGGGAAGTTCTTACTGATTATTATTTTAGCCGCGCTCTACGGAGTAGGCTTCACTATCATTGGCATCAAATACGGATTAGTGATTGCTGTAATTGCCGGAGTGTTAAGCATCATTCCTTATTTTGGAAATATTATTGGGGGCGGGCTGGCTCTTTTGTTTGCATTAATTACCAACGGCTCAATAAACAGCATTATCGGGGTAGTCGTTGTGATGACAATTGCCCAGTTACTGGAGAACTACGTTCTTACTCCCATGATTGTTGGGAAAAAAGTGGACTTAAATCCTTTCTTTACTATTATCGTAGTGGTGCTGGGCGGTGCAGTTTGGGGAATCCCAGGTACTGTTGTCGCAGTTCCGTATCTGGGAATTATGAGAATCTTCTTTGATCATAGTGATCCATTGAAACCCTATGCTTTTTTAATGGGAGATAATTCTGACGATGATAGTTCAGTAATTGAATCGGCAAAAGATTGGGTGGAAGAAAAGGTAAGTTAAAGCTACTTGATTTTTTTAATTGACATACAAAACAAATGGCAGCCTGAATTAGACTGCCATTCGCAATTTTATTATTGTTAGGCACTAGCAAACTTGCCGAACAATTCGTCTTCAATACGCTTTAGATAATCTTTTGCTTGTTTTAATGAGGCCTTGTCTTTACGACTAATTGCTTTGTTAATGGCTGAAATAATTCGCCCTTTGTGCATTTGCAAACGCTCTTCTTTAGAAGAAAAAACAGGGTCTTTCAGCTTCAGTTCATCCGATGCATCTTTAATACGTGCATCTTCTTCCATCATAGCTTGCTTCTCTTTATTAGCTTGTTTCGCCCTACGGATCGCTTGCGCTCTATTATAAAGATCAGCAGCATTTTTGATATTACTTACTTTACGAGCATCTTTCTCCTGAGCAATGAGTTGAACATCACCCTTTTTAACTTTTACATTTCCTGAAAGGATATCGTGTTTAAGCTCTGGATTAGTACGACCAATTAATTCTAGCCCCTTGGCAAACTCAGCATCTCGTAAAATAGTACGATCGCTCACATTGAACTCTTTAGCTAGAATCTCGGAGGTTTTGTCGCCACTTTGCCCACTGGAGAGCACCTTATCGTAGCCACCGCGCTTCTTCTTCATTCGCTCGTACTTAAGCCCCCTAAAATAGCTAAGCTGGTCAGGATTCAAGTTTCGGCGTCCTAACTGGTGGTTTAGCATCCAGTCTTTAGCTTGCTCTTTACTAGAGAACGCATGTAGACGTACTTTAAAGGGAATACCGTTTCTTTGACAGATGTCTAAACGATTGTGCCCGTCAATTAGCACAAACTCACTGTTGCTTTTTTTCCACACAGTAAGAGGGTCTAAACAACCATTGTGTTTGATGTTTTGCTCAAGCTGTTGTTTTGAATCAGCGGTGAGTGGGGGAATGAAGCGCTTTAACTCACTTTGAACCTGAATGTCACCAGTACTCACTGTGCCAACCTCAGATCCATTGTCTCCAATAATAACAGCTTCCTGCATTGCAGTGTCTTCCATAAAATTGAAATTAATACGAATTTTGAAAATTTAAATAAAAGAAAATAATTACCTAATTAGAGTGAATAATATCGGTAGTAGAGCACGTCAGATTGAAACCTGTTTTTACTGTATGGTTAAAACTATTACAATAAGAAATACTTCCTTTTGAATTAAGATATAATTTCGCCCGCTGACAGTTCGCCGCAATTTCATTTACAACATTTGCTAAGTACAAAATCGTCTTTATACATGAACTTATAGACAGTTTTTAGCAAAAGTTGCTAGAATTCTTTCTCAAGCAATATTTCACTCTAATAAGATTACACAAGTTGTTAGCTTTGGCTTCAAATAAATACTAAAATTATTAAAACTCACTACTACTGTATATAAAATATAAACTAGAAATGAGTAAACCTGTTCTAAATTTTAATTTTTATATATAAAACATAATTAAATCACCCTAATCTAACTGTAGACTCATCCGCTATTCCCACTAAATTAGTTTTCATATTAAACAGATTGACTGTAACGGTAGTCAAATTGTCGAGTCTTACAGCTAATAAAATGTTATGTATTTCCATTACGAGCCCCCTCCTTCTTCTTCATCAATATCATGCTTTCCTAACCATTCATTCCAAGTAGGAATTTTTCGAGCGGCAGGATGAAGTGACGTATCGTATAAAACCTCTTGGTATTCACCGTAAGAACGCTTAAGCAACTTCTGAAACCCCTCGGGTAATTCTGACCACTTAAGCTTCTTCTTAGGAGTTTTGAGATCAGTCATAAAAAATATTTCTTTTATAATCTACTGTTAGGCATTATTGTTTTACATGAACGGAAAAACTTTTAAATAGTTAATATTAACTCTTATACTTTCTATTTTACCAACAGGCGAAGGGTTTCTCTCTAATTCCGTTCTCATCTAAAGAAGAACTTAATTTCTGTAAGATACTACTGGTTGTTGACAAGCGATTATCATAAAAAGAATAATTCTCCGTAGTTTAAAATCCAAAACCAGAAAAGTAGCGATATTTATCTAAAGTAATATATTCCATTTAAGTTTTAATATTGCACTTTTCTTTATAAAGTATTTGATTAGTAGAGTAGTAGATGCTAATTCGGTAACGATTTTAATTTATAAGTTTAAGCGAAAATATATAATATAGAATATAAGGTTAACTGAAAGTGAAAAATTGATTATTCTCTTTGTCTCAAATTCTAAATTTCCGTTGTAGATAATAATCAGTACAACGACGTAAAATAAAAATCAGATAAGTAGCCCACAAAGAAATGAGATTTATAGACTTTGAGAAAATTATTCGGCACGCTTGGCAAAATTACGATGCTTCTCGACGCGTAGCTTCAGTAATCGATATTAGCGCGAAGGTTTCCACTAACCTCGTTTTCCGAGTAAAACTGGACAACGATGATATGGTTATTGCCAAACTTTCGTATTTCGGCCGATACGAGCATTTTGTAGAAGATCATACCCTGATTAATGCGCTAGCCAATAATTTGAACGTCCCTTATGATGGCTTTTTAGCACGATCATTAATGAAGGGAAATAGCCTCTATACTTACAAATACGCTCAGTCCGATATAAATGCTTGGGTAGTATTTTATAATCCAGTAAGCGTAAAAAAAAGAATGCCTCGGGTACTGAGTGAACTTCAGATTAGAAGGTTAGGTCAAGAAGCAGCCAAATTTCATAGGTCTTGCTTTAAATTAAGAAATATTTTGCCCGATTGGTCTAAAACAATGGCTATTGACATTGAGCAACTGCGCCAGATTCTTGACTCAGATAGTGGTCAATTTGAGCACCGCATGCATACTAAGAGTATACACCAGCAGTGTGATACGCTGTTCGAGAATATGGAGAGTTTAGGAGCTCAATCACTACCGGCCATTCCGGTATTTGTTGATTGGAACATTGGTAACTTTTCGGTGAGTAAAAACCTTGATTTCTACTCTCGCTGGGATTATGATTGGTTCCGAATGAGTTCGCGCGTAATGGACTTTTATTTTTTTAGCCGGGTGTGTTCTTCTATTGGTGATCAAACCAGCTTTAGCTATCTGATTGATCCGGTAATGGAAGAACGCTTTCTATGGTTTTTGGAAGAATATCATCAAGTTTACCCACTCTCTAGAGTAGAAATACTATTCATTAAGGAAGCCTATCGATTCTTTATTCTTAACTACGTAATTAAAGACGGGCGATACTTTTTTCACGAAATTTATGCTTCTCGCCTACTACAAGAGGCTCATATGGTTTATTTTCCAGAAATAGACCAGAAGTTCAATGCTGATAGAATACTGCAAAGGCTGAATCTGTAAATAATGACTGGTTCAATTATTACCTAAAATTGAGTAGTGCTCATCATCAAAAGCCAGTAGTGCTTGGCGTTTAGCTCATATTTTTGTCTTTGTTTTCATACCCCTTACTCCCAATCGTGTATTTCATATCTCATATTTCTTTTCTCTCATTTATTTCCCCTATTTTCAACGTCTAATCTCAATACCCAATCTCACAACTTCATGGACATTCAGTTATTCAAGACTATTGCCAACCAATATAAAGTTATATTCTTTGATGCGTTCGGGGTGCTAAAGAATTACGAAGGTCTGATTGACGGGGTTCAAGAAACAATGAATTACCTGCACGAACGGGACATTGGATTTTACGTGCTTACCAATGATGCATCGCGTAGTCCGGCTGAACTCTGTGATAGCTTTCAGCAATTGGGGCTGACTGATATTACTTCCGACAAAATTATTTCATCAGGTATGTTAGCGCAGGAATACTTAATGCGCAAAGTTAAGCAGGGAACAGTAGCCTATTTAGGCACACCTGAATCA
>CAKZPJ010000282.1 GCA_937138955.1 uncultured Flammeovirgaceae bacterium
ACCATCTGTATCTTTCTGGTTTATAGCTGTTTTCACGCTCATATACTCCCCAATTTGTTGAAATACTTTCCCACCCTGATTAATAAAATAGCAGCGTGTGACCAATAATCCACTGGCACAGTATTTTCATTAAATGTGATAAGACTTAATTTTTCTGAACTATCAAATATTTTTTAGAGATGAATAAGATTATTGCAATTATTACCATAGGAGCAGCCACGGTTAGTTTACAATTAAACGCGCAAGATACTAAGACTACTAAAGAACAGGCTAACCCTGAAATTAAAACAGACGTGCTAGATGAACGAGCGCAACCGTCGGCTGATTATCAGCACAATCAATACGGAACTTATCCACAGGGTGACGAAGATTTAGAGGTTATCCCTCAGACCAAGACAGAAATTAACAGAAATGATTTACCCGAGAGTGTACTAAGCAGTTTTGAGAGTAGCGAATACAGCAACCAGGAGGTTGTAGCTATTTATGAAGTAAACGATGATGCCCTGACAACTCAACCGCTTTCTAATGAAGTTACCGATCCTACGCACCACAACAATCTAAACGAACGATCACGAGTAGAGTTGGGCAACAATGTTGATGAAGAAAGTATGAAAGAAATAACTCCTACCACCCAAACCGAGACTACGTTGAATGAAGATGTTAAAGAAGGAAATACAATTGATCCACGCTCTTCAGATATAGATATAGAGCCGAGTGTTGAAAAACCTTCTACAGAATATGAAATTGAAGTAAAAGACAATGATACAAATACTGTCTTAACTTACTCAGAAGAGGGTGAGTTGAAGAATACTTCTGAAGAATCTGATATGTAATTATTTCCAAATAGTGTTTAGTAAAGCGAATCTTTTGGGGTTCGCTTTTTTTTGCTCCATAAACTTCTAATTAATTGCGTAGATTGGAAAAAGTACATTACTTTGTTTCAATTAATGTCTTATACACTTATAAATAATTCACCTTCTTCCTCGTTACCCCAACGAATATTTCAAACGCTCAGCACTCGTTATCTGCTAGCCTCTGGACTGATTGCCCTCACCATACTGGCTAGCAACTGGTTTGTAAAACAGAAAATGGAAGAGCAAATGTCAGATGCCCACCTACTTAATCTGGCGGGACAGCAAACCTTAGCGGGACAGCAATTACTAAAATCTGCCTTATTACTTACTTCTTTAGACAGTGTGCAACGAATTCCTTATCACGCCGAACTAGCTCACACGGTGAATCAGTTAATCCATACTCTAAGTTTGCTAGCACAGCAGCCTCACAGCCATTTAGAAGCTGTGCAAAACGAAGAACCTATCTTTCAGGTAGTTCAACCAATGCAAAAGGAGCTAGTCACTCACGGGCAAGCTTTAGTAGCACTATTTTGCAAACCAGGTCATGTTACTCCGGAGCAGTACCGCCCTCATATTAACGCTTTACTTCAGCAGGAGGCGAACTACCGAGCTGGAATGCAGTCAATCATCAGCCAGTATGAGCGAGAAGCGCAGGCTCGGGTCGATCAACTTATTCTAATACAGCAATTTCTCACCTATTTGTCGCTGAGTATTATAGTATTGGTTATTCTATTCATATTCCGGCCAGTGGCCCGCTTTATTCGTAAATTCTTAGTCATTCTGAGCCGGTCTCGTACTCAAGCCAAAACATTAGCTCGAGAGCGTCAATTATTGTTTTCCTCTCTAGAAAAGTCGCACAAATATCTGAGCAATATTCATTTTGCTGTGGAGCAAGCTACATTATTTGCTAAGATAGATTGCCGTGGACAACTATTATATATCAGTCCGCAATTCCGCCAGCGGTTGGGTTTTCCTAATCACTATACCCCTACCACTATTCCCGATCTACTTCAAGTACCGGATCATGATTTGAGAGCGGCTCTTGATGAAGTGCACCTGCATGGCTACTGCTGTCAGGACTGGACCTGTACTAACTATTATGAACAACTTTTGTGGCTTACCGCAACCCTAGTACCGGTCAAAAACGACCAGGGTGAGCTTTATCAGTACTTGTTGCTTTGTGTAGACATCACTGAAAAAAAGGAAGCAATAGAACAGCTAAATTTGGCCACCCAAGCCAAGATCAAACAGAAGGTTCGGGAACAGCGAATGCGCTCGGTGCTGGTACTTCAAGCGCAAGAAGAAGAGCGACAACGAATTGCAATGGATTTACATGATAACATTGGGCAATCGCTCACTGCTCTTAAGTACAATGTAGATGCTTTATCTTCTCAAGTTGCTGATCAAAATATTTACCAGCAACTGAATGATATTGGGCAACTGCTGCGGGAAAGTATTGCTAAGGTACGTCAGACTTCTTTTCACCTAATGCCTAGTGTTCTATCCGATTACGGGCTTGCCCCAGTGCTTAATGATTTTGCTCAGGAGATGAGCCGAATCACTAAGAAAAGAGTGGTTTTTGTAAACCATACCCAGTTCAATAAACGAATGGAAGAACACATAGAGATGAATCTCTACCGAATTGTTCAAGAAAGTCTGACCAATGCCCTCAAATATGCTCAGGCAACTCAGATTCAGATTAGTTTACGCCACAACCATACTACGCTTTGGGTATCGGTCACTGATGATGGCGTCGGCTTTGAAACTTCAGTAAATAGATCATCTGGAGCCGAGGTATCTGGGCGAGGTTTAGGTAATATGGAAGAACGTACCAAATACTTGCACGGGCAATTTAGTGTTACGTCTGCGGTAGGAAAAGGTACAAAAGTTCAGATTCAGGTCCCATTATCTTATCAAAAAGAAGTAGTATATGATAACTATCGTATTAGCTGATGACCACACAGTGGTAAGAGACGGTTTGAGAATGTTGCTGGAAAGTGAAAATGACTTCTCAGTTGTAGGAGAAGCCGCCAGCGGTTCGGAAGCCCTTAGCAAAGTGGGTGCATTACAACCAGATATTGTACTATTAGACATTCGGATGCCCCATCTGGATGGAATAGAAACCGTACGCCGCCTACCTGAATACTCTCAAAGAACCCGTTCTCTAATTATTTCTATGTACGCCCACGATGAGTACGTACTACGATCTGCCCGCAATGGAGCCGATGGCTACGTACTGAAAGATGCTACTAAAGAAGAATTGATGCGAGCTATTCGCTCCGTTCACCGCGGATATAAATATTTTAGCGGTAGCATATCTCAGGTGTTAGTCGATTCATTTCTTAGAAAAAATCCAGCTACTAATACTTATCATCTTACCAAGCGGGAGCGAGAAGTATTAGAGCGAATCGCTGCCGGGCAGTCTAATGAAGAGGTTGCTCATGCATTGAATAATAGTGTTCGCACTATAGAAACCCACCGCTTCAGAATTATGAAGAAGCTAGGAGTAAATAACCGAGAAAGGATGATACAACTTGCTCAAGAAGAAGGTTTGCTCTAGCAGTAGAAAATAATAAATATTCATATTCTAACAAATAGTTAAATTATTATCTTATCAGCTATCAAGTTGAACAATTGTCAATAAAATTTACTACTTATTTAAAAAGTACGTAGTTTAACTTTGTCGACTTCAAAATTCTATAATATATTAACGTAATTATTCAAAATAATACAATATTATAGTTATTTATAACCAAATTATATTATGGTATTTAGTGATATTACTTACTTTTTTATACGTAATACTTTGCGTATTAGATAGAATAGCCCTTACTTTCCGACTCTCAATACAAAATTCTGTTCTTTCACTAATCACTTTATCTAATCTTATGGAAAACGAAATTTTACACCTCACTTCATTGGCACAAGCAGCTACTGCAGCAGCTGACCTTGGAAGTCAGGTCTCTCAAGCTTTGCTTACCACCAACAATGTCTGGATGATGGTAGCCACCTTTTTAGTATTTATTATGCACTTGGGGTTTGCTGGGGTAGAAGCCGGATTTACTCAGTCAAAAAATACAGTGAACATATTATTCAAGAATACGCTGACTCCTGCCATTGGGCTTATTTCTTACGCCCTCATCGGATTTAATCTAATGTATCCGGGAGGCGAAGGTTTTATTATCAACTTTGCTGGCTTCAACCTAGGGCCCGGAGCCGATTATGATTCTATCGGATACGCTGATGGTGGATATACCTACTGGACCGACTTTCTGTTTCAGGGGATGTTTGCAGCTACTGCGGCAACAATTGTATCAGGTGCCGTAGCGGAACGAATTAAAATTAACGGATACTTAATTTTCACTGTACTTTTTGTAGGCTTAGTATATCCGATTATTGGTAGCTGGCAGTGGGGTGGCGGCTTCTTAAGTACCTACGGATTCTATGATTTCGCTGGTTCAACATTAGTCCACTCAGTAGGTGGCTGGGGTGCTCTAGCTGGTATCATGATTTTAGGGCCTCGTATTGGCAAATACGTCAACGGAAAAGTTAATGACTTCCCAGGATCTAGTGTGCCATTAGCCACTATGGGAGTATTTCTGCTGTGGTTCGGCTGGTTCGGTTTTAACGGCGGCTCAGTACTTTCGGCAGAACCAGAAACCGTTTCTAAAGTACTAGTTACCACCTCGTTGGCAGCAGCTTGTGGAGCCGTTGGTGGTTACATAATGGCGTACTTCACATTCAAACGTCTGGACTTAGGCATGGTGCTTAACGGAGTTTTAGCCGGATTGGTAGGTATTACTGCTGGTGCTGACCTAATGAGCCCTTATGAAGCAATGATCATTGGATTAATTTCCGGTGGCTTAGTGGTACTTTCTGCCGTTGCACTAGATAAACTGAAGTTAGATGATTGTGTAGGTGCTGTTTCCGTTCACCTTACCTGTGGTATCTTCGGTACGTTAGCGGTAGGTATTTTCGGTACAATGGCTAGCTGGAATCAGTTTGTCATTCAGTTGGTAAGTATTCTCGCTTGTGGTGCCGCAGCTTTTACATCAGCCATGCTTATCTTCTTCATCATTGATAAAGCAATGGGACTGCGAGTTTCGGCTCAGCACGAAAAAGAAGGACTTGACAGTCACGAGCACGGTATGCGCGGCTACACCATCGTATACGAATAGTTATTCTCTTCTATTGACCGGAGTTTGCACAGCTCCGGTCTTATTTTATTTCTTATCCTCAACTAGGCTATACCAATTAGTGGTATTAGGATACCTATTGGCGTACCCAATTCTACCACATTTAACGTAACACTCGAACTTAAATAAATATGAAAAAAATTAATTTACTCGCGTTCGCCTTAGCGATCCTTTCCAGCTTTCCACTACTTGCTCAAGATGAAGGTGCATTCTCCTTCTCTGGTTCGGTAGATACCTATTTTCGCTATAACTTTAATTCCCGTAACCGCTTTTTTGCTAATGATGATAATGTATTGGCCCCAGACGCTCCAGCTACTTCATTCGCTAATGCCCCTGGATTTGGCCTGGGAATGGTTAACTTAATTGCTGCTTACGAAGGAGAAAAAGTTGGGTTTGTAGCCGACTTAGTTTACGGCCCTCGGGGTGCCGATGCGGTTTTCAATTCCGGTGGTTCAGCAAGTATTGTTAACCAACTCTATGTTTATTATAACGTAAGCGATGCGGTCACATTGACGTTAGGTAACTTCAACACTTTCTTAGGATACGAAGTAATTTCACCTACCGGGAATTTTAATTACTCTACTTCTTATATGTTCTCCTACGGTCCATTCTCACACACCGGGTTAAAAGCTGACTTTGTACTTTCTGATGGCTTTTCAGCTATGTTATCCGTTATGAACCCGACTGACCTTACTGAACTTAACCCTTTTGGTACCTATACTTTGGGCGCGCAGTTAGGCTATGATAATGACGGCACCAGTGCCTATCTAAATTTTCTATATGGTGACCAAGATGGTAGTCTGAACGAAGACTTCCCAACAAATTTTGGTGGTGTTTCGGCAGGAGCTACTTTTCAGGCTGACCTAACTGCTGGTTTTGATCTTTCAGATGAGTTTTACTTGGGGGTTAACACTACCATTAATACTACTGGTGCAGGCGAGATCATCTCCGGCGGAGATATTCAAGATCTAGATGGCGATAACTCAGGATTCTACGGAGCAGCTATTTACGCTCAGTACGCTACTTCGGAAACACTTTCATTCGGAGTGCGCGGTGAATACTTTAGTGAATTTAACGGTGGCGTTGGAGCACTTCCTACCAACTTAGACCCTAATGGTGATGCTTCAGTTATAGATCTTACCCTTTCCAGTAATATTGCAGTCGGTAATCTAACCTTCATTCCAGAAATTCGCTTAGATGCCGTCTCTGAAGACACTTATATAAATCGTGATTTTGAAGCGCAACCTTCGCTGATTTCGTTTCTATTCGCAGCGGTCTATTCCTTCTAATAACTTTACATAAAACGTAATTTTGTATGAAAACGCGGTGGTTGGCTTTCATAGTGGTAGTATTAATTGTTTCTCTGGCAAGTGCTCAGTTAGATCAGCTATACTTTCATCGAGTAGTGCCAATGACCGCGTTTTCTCTTTCTCAACTTAGAACGAGTACCTATCAGTATTTTCAATCAGAGGACTATTCTCAGTCCAAGGATTCTACCTTAACAATTAACACTGACTCTACTTCGTTTCAGTATCCGCAGCAGTTTATGCTGTACAATCGTTCGGCACTAAAACATCCTATAGGGTTGCTAACCTATCAGTCTACTGTTGATCTAAAAGAAGAAAAACTTCGCTACGTAGCCGACAGTGTTTATGTTCAAAATTATACGCGAAACCGCTACAGTCGCTACGTAGCTGATAATGAGCCTCCTCAACCACTCAGCACATGGCTACAGCAGTGGCGCGACAAGCAGCAAACCCGACTAGAGCAGCAGATTCAGGAATCTCTTGAAGGTCAGCTCCAACAGTTGGTAAACTCTTTACAGCAGCAAAAAGCCGAGCAGACAAACGCTACCAATCTGGAGGATTGGTAGTTAAAGAAACACCCCCTTCACTAAAGCGTATTTGTAATGCGTTCCTACCACTTACTCGTACCGCAAACTCACTACCGGATTACGACGAGCTGCTTTTACCGAATGGAAACTCATGGTAGTAAAAGCAATAAGCAGCGCTGCGGCACTTGCCAGTACAAACAGTAGAATATTAATATCCACCCGATAGGCAAAATCTTGCAGCCAGCGATCAATTAGCCAGTAGGCCAACGGAGCAGCCAGAAGGGAAGCTATCCCGACGAGTACCATCACATCTTTAAAAAGTAAGTACACAATCTGCGGAACAGTAGCCCCTAATACTTTTCGTACTCCTACTTCCTTAGTGCGTTGCTCAGCCGTAAAGGCCGATAGTCCTAATACTCCCAGCAACGAAATGAACAAACAGATACCGGACAGTACTGAAATAAGCGAGCTTTGCCGTTCATCGGCGCGGTAGAGTTCGTCAAAG
>CAKZPJ010000283.1 GCA_937138955.1 uncultured Flammeovirgaceae bacterium
AGCGGGAAAGAAAGCCAATGTACAGCGCATGATTACCGTGAGTACCGCCAACGCACTGGGGTTCGGCACCAAAGAACAGCCGGGCGACGAAACTACCCCCCCCAAGTTTAAGCAGTACGGTTTAGGCTACATGGAAACCAAGCACCTAGCTCAGGAAATTATGCTAAAGGAAGCTAAACAAGGTTTTCCAGGGTTAGTCGTAAATCCTACTTTTATGATTGGCCCTAACGACCACAAACCCAGCTCAGGACAGATGGTGCTGGCAGTCTATCAGGGTAAAGTACCCGGCTACCCAACTGGCGGGAAGAACTACGTATACGTAGGTGATGCGGCTACTGCTATGGTCAATGCTATTGAGATGGGTAATCCTGGCGAGTGCTACATTTTGGGCAACGAAAATCTGAGCTACCAGGAAGCTTTCACCAAGATGGCTAGTATTGTTGGGGTAGAACCACCTAAGTTCGCTATCCCTCCCTCACTAACCAAAGCCTTCGGTGGATTAGGAACCATTTATGGCAACCTGACCGGGGCCACTCCCAAAGTAAGCTACAAAATGGCGCGGGTTTCCTGCGACGGCCACTACTTCACCGCTGCCAAAGCCGTTCGCGAACTTAACATGCCTCAAACTCCGATTGATACCGCCATCCGCGAGTGCTTTGCCTGGTTTAAGGCGAATGGGTATTTAGATCGGAAGTAGAGCAGTTACGTCGACTGTGACTTTTCGTATTTTTTCCTTCGGTGCAGCCAGACTAGGAAACCAGTGATGGGAAGAGACGCGGCTACGAGGGAAGAGAAAAATACCAGCAAACGTCCGGGTAAGCCCCAGATAGTACCGAAATGAGCATCGTAGACTAATCCATTCAGGGTACGAAAAGTGCTTGCTTCGCTGTAAAGCCCGTACTCAAAATTTCCACGAAGCTGCTCTCCGGTGTATCGGTCAAAGTAGTAATGATTAGTATTATAAACGAGCCTATCGGATTCAATAAGCACTACTCGAATCGGCTCAGCTTTCTGATGAGGGTTACTGACTCTGACAAATTTTGCAGGATACTGATGCTGAAAAACAGTTGCCAGACTATCTATAAGTGTCCACTTTACACCTGATTCTCCTACGTACAAAGTATCTGATTGAAGGGTGTCATATACACTTTTATTTTCCTGAGTAACTACTTTAAGCGTATCCTGCACTACTTCAAAACCCCAGAACAAACCAGTAATTACACTAAAAATGGCAATCCAAGTCATGTAAAACCCAAGTACATTGTGCAAATCATAGTTTAACCGCTTAGGCGAGGCAGTCCACTTAATCGTAAGTTTCTGCTTTCGCTGCGATTTACGGGTTGGCCACCAAAGTACTATACCCGTAATCATCATGATTAGAAACAGCAGAGTGACCCAATGAACGATCTCCCTTCCAATATCTCCCAACAAAAGGTTGCGATGAAGGATTTTTAGGTAATGGAGAATTCCTTGCCTCATGTCCTGAAGGTGAATCAAATCACCAGTGTAAGGATTCAGAAAGGCGTGAAAGTACGTGCTTCGCCCGTAGAGTAGAACCTGCGCCGCCTTGGTCTCATCCCGAAACAGAACGGTTCGAAGATCCAGATCCGGATGCTCGTGGTCTAGCGTAGCCTTCAGGGCTGAGGCCGATACGAAAGGTTGATTCTGAGGTTCTACTGATTGTCGATAAATCAGGTGAGCCATCTCCGGTTCCCAGGTATAAATCGCCCCGGACAGTGCTACCAGAAAGAAAGGAATGCCCACCACCAGCCCCAGCCATAAGTGCACTTGCCCGATGAATTGCTTAAACTTCATACCCTGAATATAATTCTTTCCAAAAAGAATTAGTGTTAAGCTACAATAGCTAAACTTTAGCAATAAGTTTTTTGATTCTTATTATAAGAATAACGAACTTGCTGTAAGTAACTTAAAAAATATGGAGCAGCTTCTGAAAAACGGTGTATATCTAACTACCGATAAAACCTTGGTAGAATTTTCCAACGGTCAGTGGTATCAATTACAACCCGTGAGAACAGAGTATAAACGCAGCGAAAAACTCACTGAGCCACCCAGTCTGGAAGAAAGGATCACTGCTACCGAACACCACCTCACAATTGACGGAGCAATCGCCGATGCTATGACCAACCCTAGAAGTTTGTATCGGGTGGAAGGGTAGGCATTTACCAGGTACTAAAAAATATTGTAGAGGCGTATCGGAAAATCCACACCTTGTATTTATGAAAATAATGGTAGAAATTAGGGATGATACTGAGGTTGAAAAGGTATTAGCTGCCCTGGAAGCTCTGAAGGATGATAGTGTGGAAATAGATACTCAACCCATTTTTTACACGCTAATTACAAAAGGCGACAGAAATATAGATGCTGAGGGTTTATTTGGCATTTGGAAAAGACAGCCTCGGACATTGGAAGAAATCCGAAAGAAGAACTAGAATGGCAATTCCAAAAAAAGGCACAAGGGAAATCAGAGTATACAACGAACCTTATCGATGGCTAATCCGCAAGAAAGCTACTTATGGGCAATGGGCCTATGGTAGTGGACAAATACGATTAGCGGTAGAGCATGCTAAGTACCGTGGATCAGTGTTGGTAATTTATACAGATAGAAAGCATCCTAAAGATTGGGCTACTACTGAAGTCATACCTATTACTCCCTCAGATGTAGCCGAGTGGATAAAACAGGTAATAAAAATAGGCTGGAATCCTAAAATAAATGGCGAACAGTATTCTATTAAGATTAAGGATGATGGAGTAAGCACTTTAAAAAGTGAAGGTAAAACACGCTTAGATTTTTAGATAGTTATGCCCCAAACCAGCCTAACTACTCCATTCCACAATTACGTACCGAAAGCTGCTGAAGCAT